>JACQEL010000328.1 GCA_016200595.1 Deltaproteobacteria bacterium | reverse complement strand
GTATAGACCAACGCCGTGGGGAACCTGACACGCAAATGCTTCGCCCCTACGGTGGACAGGCGCTAGTGTCGTGTGTACCAATCTCTTGCCTCTTGGTTTAGGAGCGCATCAATTCACCCATCTCATTGCGGATGGGAGCGGCGCTGCAGGAAGGACTGTCCAGGCGAGGGATTTGTCTGGGCTTTTTCCTCATGCTAGGGATTGTCGGTCAAGGGAGAGACCAATGAAAGTCGGTATTTTCTTGCCCAATTGGGTCGGCGATGTGGTGATGGCCACGCCAACGTTACGCGCCCTACGGAAACATTTTGGCAAGGACGCTACTCTCATTGGCATTATGAAACCCTCCGTAACCGAGGTTCTTGCCGGGACTTCCTGGCTGGATGAGGTTTGGCTGTACGATGACCAGACTGAGGCGGCGGCTCTCAGATGGGGGGCGGTGGTACGCCGGATGTATCCGGCTAAATTCGACGTTGTCGTTTTGCTGGTCAATTCCTTTCGTCCTGCGCTCATGGCCTGGCTTGCCCGCGCCCGGGAACGGGTGGGATACGTGCGCTATCGACGCGGCCTGTTGCTGACCCTCAAACACGAGCCGCCCAGTCTACATGGGAAGAGGCTGCCCTATCCTTCCCTCGACTATTACCTGCACCTGACTTCTCTTCTCGGTGCGCCGCAAGAGACGCCCCAAATGGAGTTGGCTGTCACACCAAGAGACGAAGTGGCGGCCGATCGAGCCTGGCAGAGTCTTGGACTGCGGCTTGATAAACGGGTGGTCACGTTCAATTCTAGTGGCGCCTCTGGGGCAGCTAAGTTGTGGCCCGATTTGCGGCGCGTAATTTCCGCTTGAAAGGTCTCGCTACCGTATTGCAGGCGCTGCGCCTTCTCGTTGCCGATGGTCATCAGGTTCATCTTGCCGTCATCGGGGGTGGCCCGATTGAAACCTTTAGGCGAATGGCCGCTCGTCTGGGGGTGAGTGGACAAACGACCTTCTGCGGTTTTGTGAACGAGACGATCCCCTACTATGCGGCTGCAGATGTTTTCGTGTTTCCCACATTTTATGATCCGTGCAGTCTGGTGGTGTTGGAAGCCTGGGCTAGCGGGTTGCCTGTTATCACCAGCAGCTTCAATGGCGCTGCCGAGTTAATGACTCCGGGTGAGGAAGGACTCGTTGTCGATGATCCGCGGGACGCGCGGCAGTTGGCGCGCCGGATGGAAGGCTTGCTTGACCCATCTCTACGCGTCAGGATGGCTCGTGCCGCAAGGACACTTGCCTTGGAACACTCTACTGAGAAGAAGTTTGCGGCCCTTGTGGAAATTTATCATCAACAGGCCGGGCAGCGTTGAGATGTCAGCTGGAAGTGCAGTCAGGACACCCCCGGTCGACCTCTGTGTCCTGGCGTCTAAATCGGACCACAGAAGCTTCGTACACTCCGTCTCGTCTCTGTGTGTGTAGGGGCGGCCCCGCGGGGCCGCCCTCCCCCCGGGGCAACCACATGGGGCTGAGGCCGTAAACCTGGAGCCCCGCATGCAGGCAGTATGCGGCCAGATGACTTCCGGCAAAACCGGTGATGCCGGTGATGAAGGCGCGCCCCTGCTTCTCCGTGCTCATGGAGTCTGTCCCGCGTGGGGTGGAGCGTTGAGCCGGAAAATGAGCAAGGGGACCTCCATAACCCGTTCGTGATAAAACGCATGGCCGTACAAGCCATTCTCGCCAAAACACTCTCCGTGGTCACTACAGACGACTACCGTCGTCGGACGCCCGCGGGTGTGAAAAAAATCAAGCAATTCACCCGTGCGTGCATCAAGATATGAGGAAATCCTCCTCATCATCGAGCACCTGTGCGCTTTGCGGTCGGCGAAAGTTGAACCACCCCATGGGCTACTCCATTGGTGACCTTGGCCGTGCGCCGTAACCGCTGCCAGTCCCGGCGTCTAAAACCCGAAGAGCGCGAGCGTAACCCACGGCAAAGAGATAGCGCGCGAGATGAGGCGCAGCAAACTCCTTCCACGCTGGATCACCTGGGACGAGTCGTTCTATCATCGTCACTCGTTTACTCAGCGGTTGATTTGGCAGCTCTCCCGACTATGGACACGCAGAATTCTATTATAGGATGGCCCACAATGCACCGGCCCCGAACCGAGGGCTCTCGCTGAGGGTGATTGGGATGAAACTCTGCGCCCTCGTCGAGGCGCCTGAGCATGTGTGTTGCCGCTACCGCGTCCGCGCCTTCGCGTCTGCCCTGGCCAGGGCCGGCTGTTCCCTCACGCTCGCCGCCCTGCGGCGCAGTGCCCCGCAGCGCCTGTTACAATTTCTCCGTCTGAGACCGTACGACGCCGTGCTGTTGCAGCGCCGGCTCCTGCCGCCCTGGCAGCTCCGCCAGTTGCGAGGGTTTTCTCGCCGGTTGATCTTTGATTTCGACGACGCGATTCTCTATCGGGATTCCCAGCGCACACGCCGGCGCAATGGCTTGAGGCGATCACGAGGTTAGCCGCCGAGCCCGCGTTGCGGAGGCGGATGGGGCACGCCGCTCGCGCCGGAGTTGCAGCCAACTTTTCGGTTGCCGCGTGGGCTTCGCGCTTCGTCGCTACAGTTCTGGCCAGCACCTAAAAGCTCACAAAACTGCCGAGAGCCTGGGCTCCCGTTAGAAGCGAAAGTTAGACCGCTGCCTTGTCTCCCCTCACCAGACGTAACACCGTTCAAATGTCTCAATGCAAGACCTGACCCTTTTTTCTCCACTGGCACTGTCCTCTGGCATGGAGGCGATTATGGGGACGCAACCGGTGGTTGTCAAACAGCCTGGGCTGAGGGCTTTGTTGCCGTCAAGCACGTGAAGGAGTAAAGAGGCAGCATGCACTGTGTGAGTTGTGGATTAGAAAATCCCGCCGGAGGAAAATTCTGTATCGGGTGTGGCACCGCTTTGCAGCGACCCTGTGCCAGGTGTGGCACGGAGAATTTGCCCCAGGCCCGATTCTGTGGCCAGTGTGGCACTGCCCTCACCACAAAAACAAGGGGGAAAAGGGCAAAAGGAGAAACAAGGAAAATAGCCCAAGACTCCGGACCGCGGACTGCGGACTCCGGACCCATCTCAGCCGAACGCCGCCAGCTCACGGTCATGTTCTGTGACCTGGTAGGCTCCACCGCGCTCTCCGCACAACTCGATCCTGAAGAACTCCGTCACGTGATCCGGGCTTATCAGGACGCGTGCGTGGAGACGATTCGGCGCTTTGATGGCCATGTCGCCAAATATCTTGGGGATGGCCTGCTGGTCTACTTTGGCTATCCTACCGCGCACGAAGACGATGCGACCTGCGCGGTGCGTGCTGGGCTCGGCATCCTGGAGGCGATCCCTGCCTTGCCTCTGCCGCCGCAGGTGCACCTCCGCCAGCCTCTCCAAGTGCGGATTGGCATCCATACGGGACTAGTGGTGGCAGGTGAGATGGGCAGTGGCGAGTATCGCGAACCACTGGCGATTGTGGGCGAGACCCCCAACATTGCTGCCCGGCTGCAAGAGAAAGCCGAACCCAACAGTGTGCTTATCAGTGCTCCGACCGCTCGGCTGGTCACGGGCTTGTTTGAGTGCCAGGATCTGGGTCCTCAGCTACTCAAGGGCCTTGCTACTCCCCTTTCTGTGTACCGGGTTCTCGGCGAGAGCGGTGCGCAGAGTCGCTTTGAGGTGGCTCTGCGCACCGGCTTGACCCCACTCGTCGGGCGTACGCACGAAATGGAGGTCCTGCGGGAACGGTGGGAAAGAGCCAGGCAGGGGGAAGGACAAGTGGTGCTGCTAAGTGGTGAGCCCGGCATTGGCAAATCCCGGCTGGTCCAGGAGCTGAAAGACCAGCTTGCCCTTGAGCAGGTGACCCGCATGGAGTTTCGCTGCTTGCCCTATCACCAGCACAGTGCCCTGTATCCGCTCATCGACTATTTGCAGCGCCTGCTGCAGTTTGTGCGCGAGGATACGCCCGCCGCCAAGCTGGAGAAACTCCAGCACAGGCTCAGCCACTATCGTTTCCGACAAGCTGATACGCTCCCGCTATTGGCCGCCCTGTTATCGCTCCCGCATCCCGAGGGCTGCCCGCCGCTGACGGTCAGTCCCCAGAAGCGGAAGGAGAAGACACAGGCCGCCCTCGTGGCCTGGTTGGTAGAGGAGGCGGCCCAGCAGCCAGTTTACAATACGTGGGAAGACGTGCACTGGGCTGATCCGTCCACGTTGGACGTGTTACACCTGGTAGTGGAGCAAGCGTCGACCGCACGCATGTGCGTGCTGCTGACGTTTCGCCCCGAGTTCAGCCCACCCTGGGGCAACCGCTCGCACCTCAGCCAGTTGCCACTGAGTCGCTTAGGGCGCAGTCAGGTTGAGGCGATGGTGGAGCGGGTTACGGGCGGCAAAGCCCTCCCGGCGGAAGTGGTACGGCAAATCATCGCCAAGACCGATGGTGTGCCCTTATTTGTCGAAGAGTTGACGAAGACAGTCTTGGAGTCCCTTGAGTCTCTTGGATCCCTTGAGTCTCTTGGGTCCGCAATTCCTACGACTTTACACGATTCGCTCATGGCCCGGTTGGATCGACTGGGCACCGCCAAAGAGATCGCCCAATTCGGCGCGACTATCGGGCGGGAGTTTAGCTATGAGCTGCTGCAGGCAGTCTCCCCGCTCAACGAAGGGACCTTACAGCAGGGACTGAAGAAGTTGGTGGAGGCAGAGTTGATGTATCAGCGGGGGCTCCCGCCGCAGGCCCACTATCGCTTCAAGCATGCCCTCATTCATGACACCGCCTATCAATCGTTGCTCAAAAGCACCCGGCAACAGCTTCATCAACAAATTGCTCAGGCGCTCGCGGACCGCTTCCCCGAGACTGTCGAGGCGCAGCCGGAGCTCGTGGCCCATCATTACACCGAAGCGGGACTGACCGCGCAGGCCCTTCCCTACTGGCAGCGGGCCGGTGAGCGCGCTTCCCAGCGCTCGGCCCGTGTGGAAGCGGTGGCTCACTTCAGCAGGGGGCTAGAACTACTCGAAACCTTGCCGGACACCCCTGAACGTGTGCAACAGGAACTCACGCTGCAGCTTGCCCTTGCTGGGCCATTGGCGTTCATGAAAGGCGCGGCGGCCCCCGAAGTGGGAGCCGTCCACACCCGCGTGCGCGCGCTGCGCCAGCAAATTGGTGAGACCCCGCAGCTCATCCCGGCGCTTATGAGCGGATGGTTCTTTTATTTGTGGCGGGCCGAGTTGCACACGGTGCGGGAATTAGCTGAGCAACTCCTCTCCCTCATCCAGCGCATGCCAGATGCCGCGCTCCTCCAGCTCGCACACCGTATGTTGGCGGAGGTCTTGCACTATTTGGGGGAAGAGGTCTCAGCGCGCGCCCACTATGAACAGGCCCTGGCCTTGTACGACCCGGAGCAGCGGCGCGCTCTCATTGCGCGCCTGGGATTCGATAATGGGGCCAACAGTCTCGCCCTACTCGCTGACGCCTTATGGCTGCTGGGGTATCCGGACCAGGCGCTGACACGCAGTCGCGCGGCGCTGACCCTCGTGCAGGAGAGTGTGCACTCTAATGCTACGTATCCGGTGTGGGCCCTGAATGCCAGGCTCCATCAGTACCTAGATGAGCCCCAGGCCGTGCGACTGCAGGCCGAGGCCCTGAGCGCACTCTGTGAGGAGCAGGGGGTGGCGGCTTTTTCTCCCTGGAGCATCGCATTTCGTGGTTGGGCCCTGGCGATGCTGGGGCAGGAAGAGGAGGGTTTCACCCAGACCCACCAGGGCCTGGCCGCCGCGCGAGCCGCCGGGACAGAGCTGTTCCGGCCTTACCATCTCGCCCTCCTGGCGGAGGCGTATGGAAAGACGGGACGGATCGAGGAAGGATTGACTGCACTGATTGAGGCCCTGGCTGCGGCCGAGAAAACGGGGGAGCGTTGGTATGAGGCCGAGCTGTATCGGCTGAAAGGGCAACTTACGCTGCAAAAGTTTCAAGTTCCAGGTTTCAGGTTTCAAGTCCCTAGCGCCCAACACCCAACACCTAGTACCCAAGCAAAAAGTAGGGTGGGCCATGCCCACCACGACATAACGGTTGCCGCAACAGGAACGGTGGGCGAAGCCCACCCTACAGGGGAAGAAGAGGCGGAAGCGTGTTTTCTGAAGGCTATCGAGGTCGCCCGCAAGCAGCAAGCGAAATCACTGGAACTGCGCGCCACCGAGAGCCTGGCCCGCCTGTGGCAACAGCAGGGCAAGCAAGAAGAAGCCCGACAGATGCTCGCGGAGATCTACGGCTGGTTCACCGAAGGCTTTGATACCAAAGAGTTGCAAGAGGCCAAGGCGTTACTGGAGAAGTTGTCATAAGTGGGCGGAGAACTTCTCCTTCTCTTACAGTACCTTTTTGAAAAAGATCTGTTCATGACCTCTGGGATAGTTGGGAATACTGGCGATACGCTCGAAGCCGAGCTTCTCATAGAAGCCAGGGGCCTGGAAGCTGTGGGTGGAAAGCAGCATCTGGACACAGCCGCGCCGGATCGCTTCGGCTTCCGCCGCCTCCAACAGCCTCCGTCCGATTCCTCGCCTGCGCTGAGATGCCGCCACCCAGAGTTGCTTGATCTCGCAACTGGCCCCCCATGTATGCCCATTGATGCCCGCCACAATCTCGTTGTTCTCGTCACGGAGCAGCGCGGTCAGGCCCGTCCCATCAGCGATTGCCGTCGCTTGCACGTTGAACTCGTACAACCGATCCTCAAGGTATGCGACGATGCTCGCTGGAGCATCGCACTCGATCGTGATCTCAGGATCTGGCATATCGTGGCTCCTACTCTCTACCGCCCAGCCGTATTCGAGCTCGCCTAACGAGCGACAACACCACGACGCAGATGCTTGATGTACTCCCGGGTCATACAGACGGGCGAGAATCCCAGTGCGGCATAGAGTCGTTTTGGCGGCTCCGTTGCCAGGGCGCCGATCAATATCTGCTCAGCGCCTTGGTCGCGGACGTAGGTAATCGCCTGTGCGATTATGGCCGTGGCGATGCCTCTCTGGCGAAAGGACGGCAGGGTGAACAAATCTTCGACCATGCCCATGCCGTTAGCACAGAGCACCCCAGCACCATAGGCACAATCCACGCCATCCGCGCGGGCCAGGAAAAACTGATAGGTCGGCGCTTTCTTGCGATAGCTCGCAACCATGCCCCGCGTGACCTCTTCAGGGATGAACTGGACCTGGGTACGTGCCCCTTCGGTATGATCGGACCGGACGAGTGCGTAAAGGGACTGCCAATCTGCTGCGGTTGTTACTGGACGGAGATCGACGTCTGGGGGATTTGCGTGTAACGGCCCCTGCAGCACAAGCTGGATCGTAGGCGTCAATTCCTGGTAATCGTCCAACGCCAGCCGGGCGATGAACGCCGGTGGGGTCAGCGGGTCCACCACAAAGAGTCGGTGGTGACAATGAGCGAGGGCTTCGTCCGCACGCCGGAGGACCTGCTCAATATCCGCTGTCGTTTGCGCACGCACCCCGCTGACGTGATTGGCATCCCACACATCCGGATGCGCGTGGTCTGACACAATACAGCAGAGGGGCTCTCGCACGGTATCGTGCCCCAGTGCGCGCTGCCACGCATACGCTGTACAGACTGTTTCGACGATATCCATCGCTACACTTCTCTTTCACCATTCAGCATCAACAGCAACTGTGGGAAGCCATATACGATAAAACTTGTCGTGATCATGCAGTTCACTTTAGCCCTGCTTTGCGCAACGCGGCGATGTGACGTTCTAATACCGCTGAGTCTTTGATGGGCGTTCTCTGCTTGTGAATCTCCAACGAGAACTGAGGATTGAGCCGTAGCACTTCTGCTGCCTCGGCCTGCGCCTCGGCTGTTTTGCCTAACTCACTGTAGACGGCTGTCATGGTCAGATGAGCGTCCAGAATGTTGGGGTAGCGGGAGATATATTGCTTCAACGGAGCAATCGCCTCCTCAGGCTTCCCGGCTAGATCATAAGCCGCACCTACGCTCTTTAAGTGTAGATCTGCAACATAAGGCTTGCGGCGCAGCGCTTGCTCCACCATCCGCAGGGCGTCCTCCGACTTGGCCACCCGGCTCAAGGTCTCAGCCAGACGCGCATAGCCATCAGCTGCGTTGGGATCGAGGGTGGTGGCCCGCTCCATCTCGGCAATAGCCTGCTCATACTGTTTTTGCCACAAATAGACGGAGCCCAAGGTCGAGTAACCCGGGGGGAAGGAGTCATTGAGGGCGAGGGTCCGTTGCGCCGCCGCCAACGCTTGCTCCAGCGTTTGGGCACCCGCATCCTGTTGAGAGGCCCACTGCTGCACGTAGCTGTCAGCCAGGATGGCGTAGTAAACCATAAGAGTGGGACCCCGGCTGAGGGCTTCCTTCAGCGTGGCGACCGCCTCGGCATACCGCCCGGTCAAGCTGTAGGTCCAGCCCAAGTCCCCTAAGTAGAAGGGTGGATAGTGGGGGTTGAGCCGCATGGCCTGCTCCATCATCGGCAGGGCTTCTGCTGGCCTACCCGCGAAGTTCAGCGCCGCCCCCTGCCGGTTATAGCTGAAATCATTGTTAGGATCGAGGGCGATGGCCCGCTCCCCTTCCGCGATGGCTTGGTCATACTGCTGTTGCTGCGCATAGACATTGCTCAAAATCGAATGGGCTCTCGGCAAAGAGTCGTCTAGGGCGAGCGCCTGTTGCGTCAGCGTCAGTGCGTGTTCCAAGGTCTGAGGGTCTGCACTCAAGCGCCAGATCCACTCCGCCACGTAGAGCCCCCCCAGCGACGCGTACGCCTCCGCATACTGCGGGTCCAGAGCCACGGCTTTCTCAAACATTTGCCGCGCTTGTGTAATGGTCTCTCCCGTGGTGTGAGAAAACAGCTCGACCCCGCGTAAGTAGTAATCGTAGGCCTCCAGGTTGGCGGTGTGTTTGCGCACTATCCACCCTTGTTCTTGCAAGGTGAGCTGGAGTTTGAGCGTCGTCACGATCTTCTGCACGATCTCGTCTTGCAAGGCGAAGATATCTGTGAAGGGACGGTCGTAGCGCTCGGACCACACATGGGTGTCTGTGGTGGTGTCCACCAACTGCGCCACGATGCGCACTTGATCACCCGCTTTCTGGACGCTGCCTTCCAGTACATAGCGCACCCCCAGTTCTTTGCCGATGGCTTGCACGTTGGTGGCTTTGCCCTTGTACGTAAACGCGGTGTTGCGGGCGATGACGAACAGACTAGAGAGGCGGGAAAGGTCGCTGGTGAGCACTTCGGTGATGCCGTTGCTGAAATAGTCTTGCTCGGGGTCTTTGCTCATGTTATCGAACGGCAGCACGACGACCGAGGGCTTATCCGGCAGCGGTAACGCTGCCGGGGTGCTGAGTGCTGAGTGCTGAGTGCTGAGTGGCGGATGAGGGAAGTACAGAAGGAGGAGAATCCCTCCGAGCAGTAGTATGCTCACGCTCACGAGCACGAACACGACTGTAGCTACCCTACGGGAAAGCTTCAGGTGCTGGACTCGCAGAGTCTGACGGAACCCTTTCGGGGGCTCAGGGAACAGCGCATACACGGGGAACCGTTCGGCGATTCCTTTCAGTTTCGTTCGTCCCAAGGGCACCACCGTCCCCAAGTCCATCTTCTTGGCGACATCGCGATAGACCATGTCCGAGAGGCAAATGGTGTCCGGCTCGGCCAGTCCCTGTAAGCGGGAGGCGATATTGACGCCCTCGCCAAACACGTCCCCATCCTTTTGGACGACGTCTCCTAAATGGATGCCGATGCGAACGTGAATCTGCTCGGAGTCGTCCGTGTCCGTATTGTGGGTGCGGAATTGGGTCTGGATACGCTGGGCGCATTGGACAGCGTTGACCACGGAAGGGAAGTCCACTAAGAACGCGTCCCCCACCGTCTTGATAACCGTGCCGTGATGCTCAATCACCGCTCGGCGGATGACCTGGTTATGGACGTCCAGTAACCGCAGCATGCGGGCTTCATCGGCCCCCATCTGGCGGCTAAAGCCGACGATGTCCGTGAACATGATGGCGGCCAGCCGCCGAGTCTCGCCCCGTCCTGCCCTGCCGGTGTCCTCTGGCATGAGGACGATTATCAGGCAGGAGACATGGGGTTGTCAAACTGGCAGGGGCCGGGTGCTTTGTTGCCCTGACACCCCTAAAGGAGTAAAGAAGCAGCATGCGCTGTGCGAGTTGTGGCTTCGAGAATCCCGAGGGAGTGAAGTTTTGTCACGACTGTGGCGTACCGGTCCAGAATCGGTGCCCCGGGTGTGGGAGTGAGAATCCGCTACCGGCCAAGTTCTGTGGGCAGTGTGGCACGGCGCTTACACGGCCGTCCCAAGTCCCAAGTCTCAAGTCCCAAGTCGAGAACAGTGCGGACTCTACACTCCAGACTCTCGACTCTCTTCGACCCGAAGCCGAGCGCCGCCAGCTCACTGTGATGTTCTGTGACCTGGTCGGCTCCACCGCGCTCTCCACTCAGCTCGATCCCGAAGAGCTGCGCGAGATAGTCCGTGCGTATCAACAGACGTGTGCCCACGTAATCAGCCGCTTTGACGGGCATCTGGCCAAATATCTCGGCGACGGGCTGTTGGTCTACTTCGGCTATCCCGTGGCGCACGAAGACGACGCCCAGCGGGCTGTGCGCACCGGGCTGGGGATCATAGAGGCGATGCGCGACTCCCCCTTCCTGCACCCTTGGCGGCAACACTCGCTGCAGGTCCGCCTCGGGATTCATACCGGCTTGGTCGTGGCCGGAGAGATGGGAGGCGGAGACACACGCGAACCCTTAGCCATTGTGGGTGAAACCCCCAACATCGCTGCCCGGCTCCAGGAACTTGCACTCCCCGACACCGTGGTGCTCAGCACCGCCACCTACCGGCTCATCCAGGGATACTTTGAATGCCAGGAGCTTGGCCCCTATATGCTCAAGGGGATTGCCACCCCTCTCCCTGTCTACCAAGTCCTCAGGGAGAGTGGCGCACAGAGCCGCTTTGAGGTGGCAGTCACCACTGGTCTGACCCCTCTGGTGGGCCGCGAGCAAGAGGTAGGGCTCTTGCGAGAGCGCTGGACGCGGGCCAAGGATGGGGCGGGCCAGGTGGTGTTGCTCAGTGGCGAGCCCGGCATCGGGAAATCCCGCCTCGTACAAGTTGTGAAAGACCAGGTGGCTGCCGAAGGAGCGACCCGGATTGAGTTCCGCTGTTCCCCCTACTACCAGAATAGTGCGCTGTATCCTGTGATCGAGCACCTGCAGCGGCTGCTGCAGTTTGACCGGGAAGATTCGCCTCAAGTGAAGCTGGAGAAGCTCGCGCAGGTTCTGGCACACTACCACTTCCCGCAGGCCGACACCTTCCCGCTCCTAGCTGCGCTGTTGTCCCTGCCCCCTCCCCCAGGCGCACCGCCGCTGACGGGGAGTCCGCAAAAACAGAAAGAGAAGCTGCAGGCTGCCTTAGTGGCGTGGCTGGTGGAGGAAGCAGAGAAGGCTGTCGTGTACTGTACCTGGGAAGATCTGCACTGGGCCGACCCTTCCACGCTGGAGGTGCTCACGCTCTTTTTGGACCAAGTGCCCACGACGCGGCTGTTGACGCTGCTGACCTTTCGCTCCGAGTTCATCCCACCCTGGGGGAACCGCTCGCATATCAGTCAGCTGACGCTCAGCCGCTTAGGGCGCAGCCAGGTCGAGACGATGGTAGAGCAAGTGACGGGCGGCAAAGCCCTGCCCCCCGAGGTGGTGCGGCAAATCGTGATGAAGACTGATGGCGTGCCCTTATTCGTCGAAGAGCTGACGAAGAGCGTGGTAGAATCCGTAGGGGCGACGCATGCGTCGCCCCTACAACTGGCAATTCCGGCGACGTTGCAGGATTCGCTGATGGCGCGGTTGGATCGGCTCAACACGGCCAAAGAGATTGCCCAACTAGGCGCCACGATCGGGCGGGAGTTTAGCTACGAGCTTCTGCAGGCGGTCTCCCCGCTCGACGAAAAGACGTTACAGCAGGGGTTCAAGCAGTTGGTGGAGGCGGAGCTGGTGTATCAGCGGGGGCTGGGGCCGCAGGCCCACTATCTCTTCAAGCATGCCCTCATTCAGGATGTCGCCTATCAATCCTTGCTCAAGAGCACCCGGCAGCAGTATCACCACCAGATTGCCCAGGTGTTAGTAGACCGCTTTCCTGATCTGGTCGCGACCCAACCGGAACTGCTGGCTCAGCATTACACCGAGGCGGGGCTCAGCGCGCACGCCATTCCGTACTGGCAGCAGGCAGGCCAACGCGCAATTGCGCGCTCAGCTAATGTGGAAGCGCTCAGCCACCTCACCACCGGGCTAGAGTTACTCAAAACCTTGCCGGATACCCCGGAGCGCGCACAACAGCAACTCGCGCTGCAAATCGCTCTGGGAGCGCCGTTGATAGGAGCCAAGGGCTTTGGGGCCACAGAAGTAGGACAAGCCTACACCCGGGCGCGCGAGCTGTGCCAGCAACTGGGGGAAACTCCGCAACTCTTCCCGGTGCTGTGGGGACTGTGGGCGGTTTATCATATACGGGCGGAGTACAAGACAGAACGCAAACAGGCAGAGCAGCTCCTCAGCTTGGCCCGGAGTGCACAAGACCCTGCACTCCTCCTGGAGGCGCACTTTGCGCTCGGAGATACCTTGATCTGGCGTGGCGAGTTTGCCTCGGCCCGAGCCCACTTTGAGCAGACCATTGCTCTCTACGATCCCCAGCAGCACCAGTCCCATGCCTTGCTGTACGGACAAGACCCCGGGGTGGCAAGCCGAGACTATGCGGCTGTGGCTCTGTGGTTTCTGGGCTATCCAGACCAAGCCCTAAAGGTCAGCCACGACGCACTGGCCCTGGCCCACGAACGTGCTCACCCTTACAGCCTGGCTTTTGCCCTCAACGGTGTTGCCTGGCTTCATCTGCTCCGCCGAGAGGAGCGCGCCTGCCAAGAGTGGACAGAGACCACGATTGCGCTGTGTACTGAGCAGGGGTTTCCATTCTTCTTGCCCGCCTTGACTGCTTTTCAGGGTTGGGCACGAGCCGAACAGGGACAGCGGGCAGAGGGGGTCACGCTGGTGCAACAGAGCCTCGCTGTTCAGAGCGCTATTGGGGTAGAGCTCACCAGGACGGGTGGGCTGGCCCTGCTGGCCGCGGCGTATGAGGAAATGGGGCAGGTAGAGGAAGGGCTGACCACGCTGGCTGAGGCGCTGACGTTAGTAGAGAAGAATGAGGAGCGGATAAACGAGGCGGAGCTGTATCGATTAAAAGGCGAGTTGACGCTAAAACAGTCCGGCGTCCGCAGTCCGGCGTCCGCAGTCCCTAACACCCAGCACCCAACACCTCGCACCCAAGCGGAGGCGGAAGCCGAAGCGTGCTTCCAGAAGGCCATTGAGATTGCCCGCCGACAGCAGGCGAAGTCACTGGAGTTGCGGGCAGTGATGAGCCTGAGCCGGCTGTGGCAGAGCCAAGGCAAAGAAGAAGGAGCCCGGCAGATGCTCGCGGAGATTTACGGTTGGTTCACCGAAGGGTTTGAGACGAAGGATTTGCAAGAAGCGCAGGCGTTGTTGAAGAGCCTGCTGTGAAAGTAGCTGGTTACGTCGTTGAATTCATTGGACAGGCCTCACTTTCAGCGGTGGTGGCGACGCCCCACGTCATGAAGGCTAACACTCGGTTTCTTCATCGCCTTCATGGTTCCTACAGTGCCGAGCAATCAGGATGAAGCCATGATCACAAAAATGATTATCGATAGCGTCCAATCTCCTGCATTTGGTGGAGCGTCGTTCGGTGAGGCCGGGCGATATGAGAAACTCGTGGGGCGCGCTTTTGGCGAGTTGGATCCCGAGAGCCCGCTCAACGCGGTCATCTCCGACATCGCGCTGGCGCCGCGCAACGCCCGCGGCAAGGTCGAGTACACGACCGACTTCTATCTCTTGAAACCGCTGGATGCAGCGCGCGGCAACCAAGTCCTGCTCTGTGATGTGACCAATCGGGGCAACAAGATCACGTATCTGCCCCTGAATTTTCCGTTCAAGGCGCCGCCAGAGTTCCCACCGATCAATGATCCCAGCACTGCAGAGGATGCCGGCACCGGCTACCTGATGCGGCAAGGCTATACCATCGTCTGGACGGGCTGGGACGCGACCGCACCAGCCGGAAACGATCGCCTGACGATGACCGTGCCGATCGCGTCCGCGGGCGACCAGCCAATCACTGGTCCTGCGTTGGAAGAGATCGTGATCGACAACGCCCAAAACGTCACGCCCGACACCGCAGTTTTTACCTGGCCGTTGACCTACCCGGCGGCGACCCTCGATACCTCCAAGGCGACGCTAACGGTGCGCAAGTACCGCGGTGACCAGCCCACCGTTATCCCTGCCGAAGAGTGGCAGTATCTCAACGCTTCAACGATCGGCCTGCTCCCGACGGGCAAGACGCCCTTCGAACGCGGCATGATCTATCAGTTTGTGTATCCCGCCACCAACTCGAAAGTCACCGGCATGGGCTTTGCCGCGGTGCGCGATATCATGTCGTTTCTGCTCCATGCCGATGCCGACGAGCAAGGAACCCCCAATCCCCTCGCGAGTACGCTGCAGTGGGCGATCGCCACCGGGTACTCACAGTCCGGGCGGTTCCATCGGCCATTTCTGCAGCTTGGCTTCAACCAGGACGAGCAGGGACGTCAGGTGTTCGATGGCATGATGCCCTATATCAATGGCGCCGGCGGAGGGTTCTTCAATTACCGCTTTGCCCAGCCCAACCGGACCGCCTTCCAGCGGTGGAGCCATGTCTACCCGGAGCAGATTTTCCCCTTCGCCTACACCAGTCTGACAGACGCGCTGACTGGAAAAACCGACAGCGTGTTGGCGCGCTGCGCAGCCTCAGGGACTTGCCCCAAGATCCTGGAAGTCAACGACTCTAACAGCTACTGGTTCAAGAGCGCGGCTTTGGCGATCACCACGCCCGATGGCAGCAGGGACCTGCCCGACCCGCCCACCGTGCGATTTTATCTGCTGTCGAGCATTGCGCACGGCGTGGCGTCCGGACGCGGTATCTGCCAGCAAATGCAGAACCCGATCAGTCCGGGGCCTGCGTTGCGTGCGCTGCTGGCGGCTTTGACGGAATGGGTCGTATTGGGCAAGGAGCCGCCGCCTAGTCGGGTGCCGCGCTTGAGTGAGGGCACGCTGGTGCGCCCGCTGCCGCAATCGGTTGTCGGGTTCCCGGAGATTCCAGGCGTTACCTACACAGGGGTCGTCAGCACCCGTGAACTGTACAATTACGGCCCTGAGTTCGACCACGGTATCATCAGTATACTGCCGCCAGCAGCAACCGGCCACGCATATCCGACGTTGGTGCCAAAGGTAACAGCAGACGGGATCGACATGGCGGGCATTCAGCTCCCGGACATAGCGGTGCCATTGGGCACCTACACCGGTTGGAACCTGCTGGTGAGCGCTCCCAAGGATGAATGCACAGCCATGGGCTCGTTCATTCCGTTTGCCACCACCAAGGCACAGCGGCTAGCGGTGGGTGACCCACGCCCGTCGCTGGAAGAGCGCTACGCGACGCACAGCCGCTACGTGCAAGCGGTCGAGGCCGCGGCAGCGCGGCTGGTCGCAGAGCGCTTGTTGCTGCCCGAAGACGCCAGCGCGTATGTCGAGGCGGCCAGGAACCGTGCGCTGGGCTTGCCCCAGTGATGGAGTTGATCGTCTCCGATTGCGCGCCATCAAGTTATCTCAGCACTAGGATAGTTTCTGGTCGAAGGTCATGCGCTCTGCGGCTTAGAAAAATACCTCAGGGCCATGCTTTTTGGGAATGATATGTTCGATGTGAAAAGTTGTAGGGTTGGTCACGACCTACCCTACAACTTATTTAACTGCGCTATTGAGGCTGTTCAACAAGGTGCTGCCCCTCTATGACTCTGGCGGTTGCTTCGTTTTCACTGCCGGAAGTTGCGCCGGTACACCATGTAATTTGCGCAAGCAAAGGCCCCTAGCTTCTCGGCGGTCCGGCGCGAGGGCCAATTATCATCAAGCACCAGTGTGTAACTCAAGTACCGCGCACCACGACGGACCAACTCCAGGTAGGCATAGGCCGCCATCGCCAGGTTCACTCCTCGTCCCCGGGCTGCTTCGCACACGCCAATCCCCAGGATATTGAGCTTCTCAGACGCATCTAACATCCGACCCGGCTTGAGGACGGTCGTGGCGGTGACCTCCGGTGCCACAATAAGCATCCCTACCGGCACCCCATCATGGTAGGCTAGGACCGAGGTCTCTAGTACCCCCGCTGGCGTGAACGCGGCGAACAGGAGCGCGAACTCGTCTACCGTGGCAGGCACCAAGCCCCAATGGACCTTGAACGCGTCGTTAAAGGTGTCGGTAAACTCCCGCACGCGCCGAGCCTCAGGAATATCCTTTAGGGGCACGATCTCGTATCCGGCCCGACGGGCTGCCTCTAGGGCACTCTCCCAACGACTTATCAGTTCTGGTCGGACCTCGATCTGGTAATCTACACACCCCTTCTCCGACTCGAAGCCCGCA
This sequence comes from Deltaproteobacteria bacterium, assembly GCA_016200595.1. Classification (GTDB taxonomy): domain Bacteria; phylum Desulfobacterota; class Binatia; order Bin18; family Bin18; genus JACQEL01. Next base: position 5,513 of record JACQEL010000328.1, on the reverse strand, counting down.
TCTTTGAGCAGCCGGTGATAATAGACAGGGTTCTGGCGTAGGAGATGCGGTGGCAGTGCTTCATACTCGTCGAGGACAAAGGGCCACTCCAGCAAACCCCCATAGCCCGCCCGCGCGGCTTCTGTGCCTTGCTCTGCGAGCCATTCACAGGCTGTGTCCATGAGCAGCTTTGTCGCCTCACGGGCTTCCGGTAATGCTTCAAACATGAAGAGGTGTCCCAGCCGCTCCTGCCAATGCCGGTTGTAGCGGTCATCGACCACGGCAACGACGCGCGCTACGACGCGCCCCTGCGTGCGGGCCAGAAACGGTCGGAGTTTGCGTCCCTGCGCGAAGGGGCTCTCACCTGTCAGCAGGGGCAGCTGAAACTCCATGTCTGCTGGCCATCTGGCGGCGCGGTATTCGTAGACCTGATCATAAAACTGCACGAACTCTGTGAGCGCCTCGACGCCCTCTGGACTCTCAATCTTAATGGCCATAGCTAGTCTCCTTTCACTTGAGCTGACGAAGGAGATGTCCCCGCCGGTAAGGTGTCCAGTGCGGATCTCCCTCGCTTGCATTCTGCCTGTGTGAGAGGATATAAGCCGAACCAAGAGGGAAAGTCATAAAATTTCGGTCGAATTTCGGTCGAATTTCGGTCGAGCAGGACATGAAGACAGAGCTGCCAATTTTCTTTTCTCCCTTTCGGCTGGACCCGGGCAACGCGCGCCTGTGGCATGGGTCGCAGGTCATCAGGCTGCGTCCGAAGAGCTTCGCCGTCCTGCGGTACTTGCTCGAACGCCCCGGCCAGTTAGTCACCAAAGAGGAATTGCTGAATGCCGTCTGGCCGAAGACCTATGTGAGCGACGCCCTGGTGAAAGACTCCATTCTGGAGATTCGCAGGGCGCTGGGAGATGATGCCAGAGCACCACGGTTCGTCGAGACGGTACACCGGCGGGGGTATCGCTTCCTCCCGGCCGTTACCACTCCACTAGTTACCAGTAATCAGTTGTCAGTCGTCAGTGAAAAATCGGAAAGAAGATTCGATTCCCAACTGGCAACTGGGAACTGGCAACTGACTACTCCCTTAATTGGTCGAGACACCGAACTCGCGCTACTCCGCGGCTGGTTAGACAAAGCGCTCAACGGTGAACGCCAACTGGTCTTTGTCACCGGCGAGCCCGGGATTGGCAAGACGACCATAGTGGAAGCCTTTCTGGCGCAGCTAGGGGCTAGTCCCTTCTCCTTCCCTCAACCTCAATTTCTCGCACCCAACACCCAGCACCCAACACCCAGTCCTTGGATTGGGCGGGGACAATGCGTTGAGCACTACGGCGCGGGTGAAGCCTACATGCCCGTGCTGGAAGCCCTGGGCCGGCTCTGCCGCGCTCCCGAGGGGGAACACCTACTTGATGTGCTCCGCCAGTACGCGCCGACGTGGCTCGTGCAGCTACCCGCCTTGCTCAAGGCCGAGGACTTTGAGCGACTCCAGCACAAGGTGCAGGGGGCGACGCGCGAGCGGATGCTGCGCGAGATGGCTGAGGCAGTCGAAACCTTCACGGCCGAGCGGCCGCTCATCCTTTGCCTCGAAGATCTGCACTGGAGCGATGTCTCTACGCTAGAGTTACTGGCCGTCTTGGCGCGGCGGCATGAATCGGCGCGACTCCTCGTGCTCGGCACCTACCGACCGGTGGAAATGTTAGGCCCTGGACATCCCTTGCGCGCGGTCAAGCAGGAGTTACAACTGCACCAGCAGTGCGAGGAACTGCGGCTCGGATTGCTGACCGAGCCGCACGTTGCTGAGTATGTGCTGGCGCGCTTTGCCGTAGGAGCGCACGACCGTGGGTCCCTCCACCGGTTGGCCCGAGCCATTCACCAACGCACCGAGGGCAATCCCCTCTTCATGGTCAATGTCGTGGATTACATGAGCGCGCAAGGTGTGCTGGATGAGGAGAACGAGACCCAACCGGCGGTGCAGATCGAAGTCCCCGCGAGCATCCAACAGCTGATCGAGAAACAACTCGACCGCCTGAGTCCGGAAGAGCAGTGGATGCTAGAGGTCGCGAGCGTTGCCGGGGCAGACTTTTCGGCTGCGGCGGTGGCGGCAGGGACGAAGATGACGACAGGTGACGTTGAGGCGTGCTGTACAAGGTTGGTGCGGCGCGAGCAATTTCTGCGGACCCATGGCGTCAGCGAATGGCCCGATGGGACAGTCGCGACCCGCTACCATTTTCTCCACGCCTTGTATCAGGAAGTGCTGTATGAGCGGATACCGGCAGGACAACGCGTCAGTCTGCACCACTGGATCGGCGAGCGCGTAGAGCAGGCGTACGGCGACCAAGTGAGAGCTATTGCTGCGGAACTGGCGGTACACTTTGAGCAAGGGCGAGAATATCGCAAGGCCATCAGCTATCTGCAGCAAGCTCACCCTGCAGCTCCTTCTGGGCGTGCCGTTAATGGTGACCAGGGGCTGGTCAGCTCCAGAAGTGGAGCGAGCGTACATACGGGCACGTGAGCTCTGCGAGCAACTGGGCGAGACGAGACAACTCTTCTCAGTGCTGCGCGGGTTATGGGAGTGTTACGAGTTGCAAGGGAAACTCGGGGCAGCGCGGGAATTTGCAGAGCAACTTCTTGGTCTAGCGCAAAACATAGCGGACCCGGCTTTGCTGGTGGTGGCGCATAATGTGCTCGCGGACAATCTCCTCTGGGAAGGACAGTTTGTCGCGGCTCGCACCCATGCCGAGCAAGGCGCCGCGCTGTATGACCGCCAGCAGCATCATGCCTTGGCGTCGCTCTATGGAGGCTATGACCCTGGGGTGGGCGACTTATCAATGATGGCCTTGGCGCTGTGGCAGCTGGGCTATCCGGACCAAGGCCTGAAGAGAGTTCACGAAGCGCTCACCCTGGCGCAAGAGTTATCGCACCCTTATAGCCTAGCCGGCGCCTTAAGTTTTGCTGCCCAATTCCATCAATTCCGCCAGGAAGGGCAAGCCGCACGAGAGCAGGCGGAGGCAGCACTGGTACTCTCTCACGAGCACGGGTTTCCCTTCTGGGGGGCATTGGCGACAATTCTGCACGGCTGGGCGTTGGCCGGGCATGAACAAGGAGAGGAAGGGATTGCCCAGATACGGCAGGGCTGGTCCGTCTTTCGTGCCGCGGGGGCAGAGTGGGGAGGGTCGTGTTGGCCTGCCCTGCTGGCCGCGGCGTATGGAAAGGCAGAACAGTTCGAGGAGGGGCTTGCCCTGCTGGCTGAAGCGCTGGCGACAGTGAACAAAACTGAGGAGCATTTCTGGGAGGCGGAGCTGTATCGGCTCAAAGGAGAATTGTCATTGCAGTCCGCAGTCCGCAGTCCGCAGTCCGAAATCCCCAACACCCAACACCTAACACCCAGCACCCAATCCGAAGCCGAAGCCTGTTTTCACAAAGCTATCGAGGTTGCGCAGCACCAGCACGCGAAGTCGCTGGAGCTACGGGCCACGGTGAGTCTCGCGCGCCTGTGGCAGCGGCAGGGCAAGAAGAAACATGCCCGGCAGATGCTCGCCAAGATTTATGCCTGGTTCACCGAAGGCTTTGATACCAAGGACTTGCAAGAGGCTAAGGCGCTGCTGCAGGAATTGACCTAAAACACAAAGTGTAAAACTCGGCACTCGATCTGTCAGCCCTGTTGGATAAGGTCACCGCTCTTACCACCACGGTCTACTTTTGTCATCCTGCGCCCAAACCGTGTGGAGGCGAAGGATCTCTGGAGAAATCGAGACCCTTCGCTGGTGCTCAGGGTGACACTCTCATGGCGCATCGCCCTGTCGTCGTTATGCTTTCGTCTATCACTATCTGAGTGTTCAGGTTAGACTCTAGTATACTCATGACTGGTATCTTCGCCTCTGGTCTTGTCAACGATCATGCCGATGCCGCGGCAAACCCTCCGTTCGCAATTTGGACCAAAACGTAAAGCCATTCCTGCCTGCTACCGTACGCGGCTTTTTACTAAGACGTGACCTTGCCTGGATTGTTGATGACAGCGCCCTTGCTCCTGGTAACGGCCACGACAAACCAGAAGCTTACGGCAACCAGGGTAGAGCCCATGACCGCGGCTATCAGAACAGCGTCGTAGGAATGGGCAGCCGACCACAGCAGCGCGATCGCTGCGGGCGCCAGTGCTCTCGCGACGATGCCCGGAGCAGCCAGCGCACCATTAATGGTGCCGTAGGCCTCGCGCGTCAGCAGCTCAGGAACGGCCAGGCCCCGCACGATTGTCATGACCCCATTGGCCGCCCCATAGATTACGGCAAATACCGCGAGCGAGGCGAAACTCGACGGCAACAGCATGAGCAGCATCAAGCTCAGCGGCAGCGCCAGCACCGTTGCCATCCCCATGCTCCGCACCGACCGATTGCGCCCCAAGACCCAAATCGCGAGGCGGCCGGCCACCTGAGCCGGGCCGATTAGTGCAATCACGCCGACCACAGTTGCCGCGTCAAAGCCACGCTCGAGCAGCAAAGGGTAGAGGTGAAAGCTTATGCCCGAGAAGGTGCCAGAATAGACCGTGAGCGAAACCAGCAAGCCCCAGAAGGCCGATTGCCCGAGCGCCCAGCGTATGGTGTGCTGGCCGACCGGCGGCACCCCGCCACCCTGCATCGAGGACAGCGACGGTTCTAGAGCATCGGCCTGCGGGTCAATGACGGCAAGATGCAGCACGACACAGAGCCCGAGGTTGAGCAGGCCGAGCACCCGCAGCGCTTCACGCCACCCGCCATGGTCCAGGAGCAACTGCACCACCGGCACAAAGACGGTACTCGCGAACCCGCCCCAGAGCGTGAGCGCCGTAATGCCGGTCCGCGCTTCCGCGCCATAGCGTCGGGCAACGATGGCCAGGGCGGGTTCGTAGAGGGTCATCGCCTGCGCGAGCCCGATCCCTATGAACAGGCAATAGAATGTCCACAGGCTGGCAATCTGGGACCAGGCCACCAACAGCAGTCCGCCCAGCGCAGAGCCACAGGCCATGATGCTCCGGCCGTGCCCGCGGTCGATCGCAACGCCAATCGGATAGGTCGCCAGGCTCCCCACTACCAGTCCAACCGTGGCGGCGCCATAGATCTCCGGCATGCTGAGCGCGAGGTCCCGCCCCATCGGTCCGGCGATCAAGGGGAAGCTGTAATAGAGCGAGCCCCAGGAAATGATCTGGCCAATCCCGAGCCCGGCGATGAAGGACCCGTGATGGCGGCGCGCCGTCGCTGCAGGTTCACGATGACGCGCCGCGTCGCTCATGCCCACAACCGCTCACCATCCGTCGGCGTCGTCCGATGGACCATCGTTATGACTATGCAAGGGATCGACTGGACGACTAAACCAGACGGCATGAGAGTGGCACACGAGAGTTGTCACCCTGAGTGCAACGAAGGGTCTCGGCATGAGATGCTTCGCGGAGTTTATCCTGAGCGCAGTCGAAGGGCTCAGAATGACAGTCCTGAAAAGCCTCGGTATAAAGTGTACAAATGTTTTGCATTCTGGTTTAGTGCTATTCAGTCTGCTCCGCCAGC
>JACQEL010000327.1 GCA_016200595.1 Deltaproteobacteria bacterium | reverse complement strand
AACGTCAAGCTCGTGGACACGAAGGGGAAGGGGGTCGATCGCGTGACCGAGCACGGAGTAGTGGTGGATGGGGTTGAGTACGAAGTGGACTGCCTGATCTTTGCGACGGGATTCGAGGTGGGGACCGCGTACACGCGGCGGGCCGAGTTCGGGATGTACGGCCGTAACAGTGTGTCTCTCTCCGACTACTGGGCAAAAGGGATGCGCACCTACCACGGTTTCCTGAGCCACGGGTTTCCCAACTGTTTCCACATGGGGCTCACGCAGACCGGCCTCACGGCGAACTTCACCTACATGCTAGATAATCAGGCCCGCCACGTCGCCCAGCTCATCCTGCAGGTCAATAGTCGCCAAGCGAAATCAATCGAGCCGACCCCCGAAGCTGAGGCAGAGCGGGTGAAGATCGTGACCGGACCGAACATGATGACTAAGTACCAAAACGTCTGCACGCCGGGGTACTACAACGGCGAGGGGACCAACGAGGGGCAGGGGTTCCTCCAGACCGTGTACCCCCATGGCGCGCTGGCTTTTTACGACATGCTCGCCCGCTGGCGCGAACAGGGGGATTTTACCGGTCTCATCGTGAAGTAGGCCCAGGAGAATTGACCGAAGACTGCGCCTAATTCGATCCCCGGAAAAGCCCGATTTTTCGGGATAAATGACCCCAGATCAGACGTTCCAGCACCGGGAAGGACAAGGGGAGTATGGCGCGATTGAATTCCCGACTGGAGATAGGGTAGTGATAGTCAACTAAAGGAGGCAGTCTATGAGCAGCTACACAATTATTGACGTCGATACCCATGTCACCGAGACCCCGGACCTCTGGACCAGTCGCGTGCCGGCTCGGATGCGCGAGGCCGTGCCGCGCATCGACACTGATGCCCAGGGGCGGCAATGGTGGGTCTTGGGGGATAAACGCCTGGCGAGTCCGGGGCTGAGTGCCACCGCTGGCGTGGGCGATATGAAGCACTGGCCCAAGAACTATGAGGAGATGCACCCCGGGGCGTACGATGCCACGGCGCGGCTGCGGTACATGGATCAGTTAGGTATTTGGGCCATGGTCCTGTATCCGAACGTAGGGGGCTTCGGCAGCCAGCAGTTCCTTAAATTGGGCGATCCCGAACTGATGCTCGCGTGCGTGCAGGCCTACAACGACTGGCAGACCGAGTGGGCGTCGGTTGATGCGCGCCGACTACTGCCGATCACTTCGCTGCCGTTCTGGGATGTCACGGCCGCGGTGCGCGAAGTGCGGCGCGGCGCCGCCTTGGGCCATAAAGGCATCCTGTTCACCGGGGAGCCGCAATCCTTTGGCCAACCACTACTGGGCGACCGCTATTGGAACCCGTTATGGGAGGTAGCGGTGGAGCTTGATCTCCCGATCAGTTTCCACGTCGGCTCAGGCAGTATGGAACTGGGCCTGCGACGCGACAAGGTAGCGACCTACGGCCGCATGGCCGCGTTTACTGAGCTCTCGGTTGAGATCCTCCTCCGCAACGGCATCCAATTGAGTGACCTGTTAATGTCGGGGGTGCTGGCGCGTTATCCCCGCATTAAATTCGTGTCGGTGGAGAGTGGAGTCGGATGGATACCGTTCGCGCTCGAAGCGCTCGATTACCAGTTCTTGGGCAACCGGGTGGCGGAAGAGCGACCGGATCTCGACCTGCTTCCGTCCGAGTATTTCGCCCGCAATGTCTACGCATGTTACTGGTTCGAGCAAACTGCGCCACGGCGGCTGATCGATAAAGTAGGTGTAGATAACGTGCTCTTTGAGACGGACTTCCCGCATCCGACCTCACTGTACGGGGAGGAAGTGCAGGCACGGATCGCAAGTGGTCTCTCCGGCTGTGAGGAGTCGGTGCGGCGCAAGATCCTCTGGGACAATGCGCAGCAGCTCTATAAAGTCGAGGGTCCGACCGCGAAGGATGAGGCGCGGATCGAGGCGCTAATGAGTGTTGACAACCAAAATCGGTAATAGCGGCAGCAGTTGTAGGGCGTACGAAGCGCGCCAAACGGCGCGTAGTACGCGCCCTACTAAACCAAGATGCATGAGGTTGGGACACTCGGGGTAGCGTGCGCTGCGCGCGCACGTCTTCTCTGTACGCCGCTATTTTCGTGCGCATAGCGCACGCTACGGCATTCAGGGTCGGATGCATGAGTGTATGAATCTCTTGCCGTTCGGTTTAGGGTAGTTGCGGGACAGTTGTTGGCGCTTAAGAAAAAGGAGGAAAAAGCTGTGGCCTTCAGCGAAATTCATCACGTTGCTCTTGCGGTCAGTAACATGGAACGGTCGATCGCATTTTACTGTGATATTCTCGGCTTTCGCAAAACCCTGGATATGCCGCTGGGCAGCCCGAGCCTGGACCGACTGTTGCGCATGCGGCCCGGAACAACCGGGCGTTCGGTCATTCTGCAGCAGGGAATGAGCACCGTTGGTGAGGTCGAGTTAGTGCAATTCTCTCCGGCGCCCTCGACGCCGACGCCCGCCAAAGGAGCTGGGGGTCTGGGCGCGTTCTTACTATCGTTCGCGGTCAGAGACGAAGAATTGGAGGCTGTCTATCAGCGGCTCCTGAAGAAGGGCATCGCCTGCTATTCAGAACCGCAAGTGCTGGCCCTCCCAGGGTACGGTGCGACGCGGGCGGTGGTGTTTGAGGATCCCGACGGCCAGATGATTGAGCTGATTCAGCTCCCATCGGCGGACGAGATCCAACGCGCACGGGAAGCGCATCACGCCCACAGGCATTAAGACGAGTGATCCGGAAGAAGCGGAGCGTTTCCGGCCGAGACGGGCAGGCCGGAAACGGCCTACGGCCTTATCCCGGCCTAGCACTGAGAAAACAATCTGTCTCCTCGCGCAAATGAAAACCGCGGTAAGGAGGAATACGGCCTCACCGCGCTCAATCGCGCCATCGAGGGCATCGTCGGCACCACGGCCGTCCACATTTGTTTCGGGTACGCCGCCATCATCCACG
>JACQEL010000326.1 GCA_016200595.1 Deltaproteobacteria bacterium | reverse complement strand
TGCCATAGCCACACCAAGGACATTGGAGCAACCTTGTGTTGCACTCACGCTCGTAGCTTATTGAAACGACATCCGGTCGCGCCTCGGATCATGCCGGGAACGTCGCTACCAATTCTCGCAACCGTTCCTTGGCGTCCTGCAGGATTAGCTCACCGTCACCGACGAGGAGAGTATCGAAGTCAAGCGTTAGCAACTGCTTGACGCTTGCTCGCAAGCCCGCAGGGTCATCCATGACTCGTTCAGGCAACAGGTTGCAGCGGCCCGGTGGATTGCTAATTACCGAATCCCCGACAAGCAAGATGCGGCGTTCGGGCCAATGCAGCGCAACCTCGCCGGGCGATTTCCCCGGCACCCCAACCACAACGAAGGGACCGATTTTCTCTCCGACGCGCAGTTCATCGTCCAGGTCCGCCTTCTGGCCACCTGCATAGGTTGCATCCTCAGGATGGATAGCGGTACGCGCACCAGTCCGGGCACGCACCTGATTGGCGGCGCGCACATGGTTTCGGTTGGTGAGACCGGATCGATGCAGAGGTTACCTCCGGGGTGACAGACAAGCCAGCCGTTGAAGTTGTAGCCGTGAGGCTGAGAGAACCATGGCCAAGTAAAAATTGCGGGTAGGATCTCGCGCATGAGAACTTCCTTCTTTCTGTTACGTGCCGTTGGCAGAAACAGGACCATTTTATCAGCGATGAAGGAATTGGCCAAACGGGTGCGGGTGCTCTCACTGCAGGTGTACGAAGAGAAGAACTTTTAGCGGTTCCCGCATTCCACACCCATGTCTTCGCCGAGCATAATAGTGAGTTCATACCCTCCTTTCGTGCTCGGGGCTACAAGAGGCGCACGTACAGCTGGCGGAAACAAAAAGTCTCTGATTTCTGAGAGGCTTAGCTGAAGCCACCCATCGGGGTCGAACCGACGACCTACTGATTACGAAATAGATGCAAGTTGAGAAAATTCACTGATTGAGCGGATCGTGCCGTGCAAAATCGCGCAAAGTGCCGCACGATCTGCAACCAATCTGCAACCAACGAAATGTGATTTTTATCGGAAGGGTGGCATTGAGAGAGCAGGGCAGGGGAGCCAACCTCAGGACCGTTATTGTCCCCTATCACGATAGCTCATCCAGCAGCGTCTTCGCCTCTTACAGGTCTTTCTTATCAAAACCCTTCGGCGAACTAGTCGTAGATCTCCGCCAGCATCTGCCGCGCCTCTTCCTTCTCGCCCCAGCTTTGCCATAGCCGGCTCAAGCTCATCACCGCCCACAGTTCCAGCGATTTCGCGCTCTGCTGGCGCGCGTTTTCAACAGCCTTCCAGAAACACTCTTCAGCCTCTGCCTCCGGACTCCGGTCTTCGAACTTGCCTTGACTTGTCTCAACTTATCTTTGGACTGAAACTTTAGCGCTCCCTTCAACCTATACAACTCCGCCTCATAGTACCGTTTTTCCGTGTGCTGCACCTGCGTCAGCGCCTCGTTCACCGCGGCGTCGGTAGGAAGGCCGTCGGCCAACGCCTCATAGAAATCGCGGGCTAACTCAATTGCCGTCGCATCCATGATCTCATATTGCATCGTTACCCCAGTAGGAATGCCACGGCGCAGAAGGTTGGCCGCTGTACTCGAAAACAGATTTTGGGTGCTTTTCTACCCTCCTTCGCACGAGTTGAGGAGCACCAGCCGCAGCGACCGGTGATCTGTTAACACCTGGCCTGAGTGTGTCGCACGCAGACGATGGGTCCGCCCGTCTTCGTCGACTAAGGCGATCATCCCTTCCTCCGGCAAACCCGAAGAGAGTTTGTTACGCCGATACTAATAGCAATGTTTACCATGCCAATTTCTTTGTAGCTTTTTATTACTTCTCCTTTTTCGCCTCACTGAGCAGCTTGATCGTCTCGGCAGAACCACTTCGAGCGGCGTTCACGAGGGCTGAATTCCCCTGCTTATCTTGCACGTTTATTGGCTCCCGCTTTAAGCAATGACATAATTATAGGTTCGGATCGCCTTGATAATCGCCGTCTCTCCTTGATTGTCTTGAGCGTTCACTTCAGCCCCGGCTGCAAGTAAGGCTTTCACCACAGGCGCAAAGCCATTCTCACTGGCTGCCAGCATCAAGAACGTTTTCCCCTCTTTGTCCCGGACATTGACATCTGCCCCGCCGTCGATCAACGTTTGTACGGTGCTGATATCCTTGCTGACATAATTATAGGTTCGGATCGCCTCACTGAGGGCTATTTCCATCTCCCCAACTTTATGCACTTGGGGAGACGGTCCCCTTACGACCTTTGAGAGGACAGTCACCAACCCCGCGACAAGTATTAAGCCTAGCAGTAGCGAAACGAGCCGAACTCCAGAAAGGCTTGTGAAATCAGGCTTCTTAAATCTGATATGGCGGGTCCTTTCCTTTGTGAAGCTCCACAGCACCACAGAAAAGTGACTGACTACGGATAGGAGAGCTTGCAGGGAGGTCTGAAGCGTCCGGAACCAATCAACCGGTAGAGGTTTATGGCCATCCATCTCAACGTCAAAAATACGCCCATCGGGAGCACGCAGGTATAGAACTGGAGTGCCCCACTCAATCTCGTTCCCGCGACTGAAGATCACCCTACGAGCATTGGCGACAGCCGTATCCACGGGAAGCCCTTCCGCTAAAGCGGTGTAGAAGGCCTGGGTAAGCGTGATGGCTGCTTCATCGGTGATCTCGAACTGCATAGCGATGACTGCCGGTATCCCTTGCCGCACAATGCTCTGAGCCGTACCAACAAACGGATCGCTCCGTCCTGATCGCGCTCCTTCACAGGCATTCAGCACGGCGAGGCGTAAAGATCGTCGGTGATCGTGCAATAGCATCCCCAGCTTTCTGCCGCTGATAGAAACCCCACGTTCCTGGTCATCTTCCAAGATGAGCGCGCCATCCTGAGCGTTGCGATCGAAGCCGCCATGACCAATAAAGTGGAGCACGTGATAAGCGCCCTGCCGTAACCGCCTGTCCAGGTTCTCTAACGTCGCGTCGTCGAGCCGATCGAGAGTGACAAGTCCTTGGTTGACCAAATCCGCCAAAGCCACTCGCAAACGTTCCCATTCCTGATCAACATCGAGTCGAGGATGATCAGTGGGGCTTGAAATCATGACCAGGATCTTGAGCGGGGGCTTCACCGCTAAAGGATCGATACGTTCAGGGAAGTGCAAATAGCGCACGAGCGGGGTCTCGGCTGAAAGCGCAAGAAAGCGGCTGTGCGCTGAATCGTAGAGATACTCCCACGGTAAATCGGCAAGATCAGGAGCATCGCTTAGGCTGAGACGAATGCGTAGGCCTGAGCCCGGATGATCCGTTGCGTCCAAGCTGCGGCGGAAACAGTCTCGGATGTCTCCCGTAAAGATGGTTTCGAACAGTCGGCTACCAAAAGCTCGTGTCGCTTCCATCTCTGGAGATCCTCCACTGCGGACACGTCCCCGTGTCTGACCGATACGGAGGAGAAGGTTTTCCAGTTCAAGCTCGGAAAACGGGAGACTGAAGTCGAGCGTGGCCTGGCCTGCCGGAGAATCTACCACCTGGGCGCGGTAACCGGTTCCCGCGCGTTGGATCAGCAGATCAAAGTTTCGATAAGAGATTCCATCCATAGTCGTCCCCTCAAAACGCCCAAGCTCTGCCCTTCTCGCTTGTCGGGCGGAATTATCGCGCAGAAAGGGAGAGATTGTCAAATGAAAATCTCCCTTTCTGTGAAGCCAACGGTTCTTTCTCTTGCTTCTTTCCACCGTCGTGATAAAGCAAGGCTCATCGCTGTTGTGGAGGAGGCAGGAATGCCCCAAGATTTCTTTTTCGACCCCTTTCGTCTGGACGTGGTGAATAAGATTCTCTGGCGAGGCGAGCAGCAAATGACCGTCAGTTCTCGCGCTTTTGCCGTTCTACGTTATCTCCTTGAACACGCGGGGCAAGTTGTCAGCCCAAGAGAAATACTCGAAGCAGTGTGGCCTGGCGTCCGGGGAGGCATGACATCGTTGAATGCCTGTATTCGCGAATTGCAGTCGGTTCTCGGGGATGAGACGCAAACGTTGCAGTTCATCGAAACGGTGCAGCAAGGTTATCGCTTTACCGCTCCTGTATCCGCCTCTTCTGAGGGGAGTGTACCTGCGAGAGAGTCGGGGCCCTCCACTCCCATGAAAAAGGAGGAAGAGGATACGAGCCCAATCACGAGAGGACTGGGTAAAGGTCTCTCCGAACCTCGGGAGACAGCGGAGGACGGTGTTGTCTCCGCCGGATTTCACTTTGACCTCAAAGGGGTCGAACCCGGAACGGTAAAAGGCAATACCATACAGTGTGGCGCTCTGGCGGATTTGATTTTTAACTATGGAGGACTTTCGTCAGAAACCATTGCGAAATTAGCCGCGAAAAAACTGAACCAGCTTCGTGAAGTCAATGGCGAACTTGGAGTCTTGGTGATCCCTAGAGGATTCACGTTCTTTGATGACGTGTGGCGATGCACCGTGAAGTTCCACGAGGGTAAATTAGAGAAACCAGCGGAGTTCCATCTCAAAGCGACTAACAAGCCAACCGAAGACGCAGGAGTCCATGTCCTTTTCGATACGCAGGGATGCATTCTCTATGAGTTTGACATTCCCTTGCGAGTGGTCGAGTCAATTGCTGACATGGTGGACTCATCGTTCGCTCATACGCCGCTTGAGCTAGACCTGGATGAGATCATGGACGTTCGCGAACAGCGGGAACAAGCCGCGCGACGGAGGACTGCTACCCTTTATCTATGGGCGGATGGCAGCCAAATCCACGCGCAGTTCCACAACCATGAAGAGCTTGACGTTCCTTCTCAACACACACAACTCTCTACGCTTGATCGCGCAAAACTCGCTGCACAGTTTGAGCGATGGAAAGATGCGCTCACGCCCGTTGCTGACCACGGCATCTGGTCAGCATTGGCCAATCCGCTTACTCCACCATCCGGCGCAAAACAGGCAAGCGCTTTCGCCGAGTGTCTCGAGCGTGTGGTCATGGCGGGTTCATCGCTCTATTACGCGCTTTCTCAAGATAAAGACCTCAACCCTATTTTGCAGGCGATCAACGCTCTCAAAGATGGAAGCAAGCTGAGTATCCTTACCGACTGCGCGTTTCTGCCGTGGGAGATTTTTTACCCGCTCCCGTTCAATATTGCATGGGAGCCGGAAGAGAAGGTGAAGAATTTCGATCCGCAGAAGCTCTGGGGTGCCCGTTTTCAAATTGAGTGCTTGTTGATGGGAAATGGGGGAACGTGGAAACCCCCGCTCGCTGCTCACATGCACGCGCAGCCTTTCGTGAGCGTCAACCTGAACCCGACGATTGATGACGAGTTTCGGGATAGCGCTTTCCAGCCCGTCCAATCTCATCGCAATTTCTGCGAAAGCCTCCAGGGTCGTGTTGCCCACGAGATACGGCAAGCCGGGTCTGACATTCGCAAAATGCTCCGCTCCCCCGATCATCAAGCGACCCTCATCTATTTGTACTGCCACGGACAGGGCGACCAGCCGTTCTTCGAGGGGCGCCGAGAGCTGTTGGAGCTTGATCAAAACACCCAGATCGAGCCGGACTTTCTGAACGGTAGCGCCGTTTTTCCGCATGGGCCGATCGTCTTTTTGAACTCCTGCAGCTCCGGTGCGTTATCGCCGTTATGCTTTTCGTCTTTTCTTTCGCAATTTCGAGCGAAGCAGGCGTTGGGCTTGATTGCAACTATTTGTCCGATCCCTGCCGTCTTTGCTGCGGCATTCGGGCAGAAACTCATTGAGCGCTACCTCAGTGGGATTCCTCTTGGGGAAGCCTTGTTGGCGCTTCGTCGCGAACTCCTTGGCCATGGCAATCCGCTCGGGCTGTTTTATTCGCTCCAATGTCATATGCACGTGAGCGCGCCTACGCCGCCGGTGCGAAGGTCGTTTCGTCATGCCTGAGCAACCAGTCACCCTCATTGTCAGTGATCTCCACGTTGGCGGCGGGGCAAACGATCCTGGCGATGACCATGTTTCCGATCAAGTGCAGTTCAGCGCGTTCGTGCGTGCGCAAGGAAACACGTCCGAAGGGCAGAGAGGCGATATTGAGCTCATCATCAATGGCGATTTTCTCGAATTTGCTCAAGTACGCCCCGAAGTCTACACTCTTGGCTCCTCAACCCACTGGTGCTCGGAGCCAGAGTCGCTCCTCAAGCTCGAAGCAATCTTGGCTGGTCATCCGGACATCTTCGCTGCGTTATCCGAGTTTCAACAAAAGGATAATCGCGTCACCATTGCCGCGGGGAACCACGATGTCGATCTCTATTGGCCACGAGTGCAGGCTCGGCTGCGAGAAGTCGCCGGTCCAGTGGCCTTTGAATTGGGCAACACGTGCTATACCCGTTACGATGGACGACTCGTCATTGGACATGGGCATATGTATGACCCGGCTAATATGTTCGCGCATTGGGCGCATCCTTTTTTGACTGACGAGTTTGGCGCGTTGCGGCTGGAGATGTGCCCTGGCACGATCTTTATGGTCAAATTTGTCAACTGGCTTGAAAAGAGTTATCCGTTTGCCGACAATATCAAACCCGTGACTGCCCTCGCGCGCATTCTGACCAAAGAGGACCGCTGGGGCCTGGTGGTCGTGGGATGGATGCTCACCCGTTTCCTGCGCCGCTACCCAAAAGCCGCGCTCGGTGCAGACACTGAAGCGCCGAAGATTGGTGAACGTCTTGTGCAACTGATTGCTTACGATCCACACTTTGCGGAGAAGATAACAGCGCTGTACCGTACAGTCAGAGACTCCCAAGCGACCACAGAAACCGTGCAACAGTTGTTGACCACGGAAGAAGCCCTGGCTTCCTTTCTGGTCGATGTCTTCGTGAGTGTATCGCCTGACGAGTGGCTGCCAGCTTTTGACGGGATTGGTGGAGGAACGCTAGGAATTGGTGAGAAGGGAAAGACCCTGGCAATTTTTCAATCTGGGAGGATTGCGGAAAAAGAATTGTTGAGAGACAAAGCCACGGGGGAACTCATGAAGGGCCGCTCTCAGGTCGTGGTGTTCGGCCATACCCACCAGCCTGATCGGGTACAATTTGCCGATGGTGGTATGTACTTCAATCCGGGTTCGTGGACGCGCTACGTGGATCTTGACCAGGCAAACACGCTTACTCTGAACGATTTGCGACGAGAAGAAGACTTTCCCTACCAACTCAATTACGTTCGCGTTGAAGCGGATCCCTCTGATGTGCTCACGGCGGAGATGGTTTGCTACCAGGAACGAATCGGGACGCGGTAACGTTATTGTCATCAAAATAGAACTACAATAACTCGGGGTTTGTCTTGACGCTTCCGCTGCGCTGCGGATATGTGTCAACGGGGGAAGAAGAGACTCTTCCGCACGGGAGGCGCGATGGCAGAGGAAACGAATCTGACAAACGCAAGCGCTTTAGAGTATCTCGATTTTGAGGTCGAAATCGGCCCAGGGAGCGGCGGTCAATATCCTGTCGCGGTGCGTCAATCGCCAGCGGGCAGGGCGCACGCCACAATGCAGCTGCCCTTCGACACGCAGGCGCTGGACAATCGTCTAAAAGATGTTGAGATTGCACTGCTGCATTCCGGTGGCGGTCGTCGCAAAATGCCACAGCAGGAAGAACTCGCGGTACAGTCGTTTGGCCAGGCTGTGTTTGACGCGCTGTTCGTTGGCGACCTGCGCAGTCGCTATGACGCCAGCCTTGCTGACGTGGCCCGCCAGGGTAAGGGGCTTCGCATCACATTGCAGATCGAGGCCCCAGAGCTCACGGTACTGCCTTGGGAGTTTCTTTACGACTCACGTCAAGGGGAGTACGTTGGCGTCTCCCGCTACACCTCGATTGTACGTTCGTTTGAACAGGCGCAAGGAATCGAACCTTTCCCATTGAAGCCTCCGCTCCGTATCCTGGGGATGGTGGCAAGTCCGAAAGACCAAGAACCATTGGATGTACAGGGTGAGAAGCGGCGAGTCGAGGAAGCGGTTGCCAGGCTGCGTCAGCACGGATTGGTGGAACTCTCGTGGTTACCGGGTCAGACCTGGCGTGACTTGCAGCGGGCAATGCGTACAGGTCCGTGGCATGTGTTCCACTTCATTGGACATGGTAAGTTTGAGATGTATGCGGATGAGGGCGTTATCGCGCTGGCGGATGACGACGGACTCACCCATCTGGTACGAGGCATCCATTTAGGACGAGTCTTAGCGGACCACCGGTCGCTACGATTAGTCCTGCTCAATTCATGCGAAGGGGGACGGGAAAGCGCGCACGATTTATTTTCCAGTACAGCAGCGAATCTGTTACGCCGTGGTATCCCGGCTGTCGTAGCGATGCAGTACGAGATCACCGATACCACAGCGATTGCCTTCTCACGTGACTTCTACGAAGCCTTGGCCGAAGGTCTTCCCATTGATGCGGCTGTAAACGAAGCGCGTAAAGCGCTGAGCGTCAACACATTAGAATGGGGTGCACCGGTGCTCTATTTGCGCGCTTCGGATGGTCGAATTTTTGACGTTGAGCAAAAGGAATCTATTGAACCGCCGCCGCCTCCGCCGCCTAGCGAAAATAATCGCAAACCGCAGCCTCTGTGGAAGTCACGTAAGGTGCGGGGAGGGGTCGCAGCAGCGGCCATAGGGGCAGTATTGTTAGCCGTATTGTTTAGCATCTTGAAGTCGGAACTTCCTCCTAGTCCAAAAGATCCCGGGAAGCCCTTGACTTCTGGTTCTTCTCCTTCGAAGGACGCTGGGTCTCTAACGAGCCCAACGTCTTCACGGAGCGTTCCGCCACCCCCTGACGTGAATGCGCAGAACCCGAAAGATGGGGAGACAGCTCTGAGCGTCGCCGCGACTAACGGAGATGTTGCCACGGTAAATACGTTACTATCCAAAGGTGCGGCGGTGGATGCGAGACGAGGTAACGGCGAAACTGCTCTGATCACCGCCGTGTGGCATAACAAAACTGAGGTGGTCAAGATGTTAGTCGAGGCAGGCGCCAATGTGAATGTTCAAAGCCAAGATGGTCAGCTCGCTTTACGGATAGCGATCGATCGTGGGAACGTCGCCATGGTACGCACGTTGCTGACAGCTGCCGGAGCCGACGTGAATGCGCAGAGCAAGAAAGATGGGGAAACGGCCCTGATCACCGCCGTGTGGCATAACAAAACTGAGGTGGTCAAGATGTTAGTCGAGGCAGGCGCAGACGTAAATGCCAAGAGTCGAGATGGTGAATCTGCATTGGCGATTGCTACGCGGCAAAGCTATGCTGATATTGTCGACACTCTTTTGAAAGCGACAAAAGCAAGCCCTGTTCCAGGTCGGTTATTGAGTGCCTCACCAAGCCAGACCTCGCCAAATGAAGAGCTTGGGCAAGCATTGATAGCTGCAGTAGCCGCAGGCAGTTCGGAGAAGGTCAAAGCGCTTTTAGCTGCGGGGGCAGATGTGAACACGAGAGGGTCTGATGGAGAGTCCGTATTGATCCAAGCCCTGCGCAACCCCGGGCACGGCCTCCCCCCCTGGAGCTCGACGAGTGCTAACTTGGAGGTTGAGAAAGTTCTCCTGGAGGCCGGGGCGGATGTGAATGCGAAAAGTAAGAACGGTGAGTCTGCATTGACCATCGCGACGAAGTACGGGTCTGCCGAGATGGTGAGTTTGCTTTTGCAAGCTCAAGGCTCCTCACCGGAAAAAAAAGAGATGACTAGAAGCATCGTGCCAAAGAAAGCAGAAGAGCAGTATCAATTGGGTGAACGGTATTATTCCGGTAAAGGTGAGACACGCAACTACGCAGAGGCAGCAAAATTATATCAATTGGCTGCGGAGCAAGGCCACGCTGAAGCACAGTTTAGATTAGGAGAACTCTACACCAATGGCTGGGGAGTCGCAAAAGAGGAGGCAGAGGCGAAAAATTGGTTCAGCCGAGCAGCAACGCAGAAAGAGACGCTCAGCTTAATTACTCTCGGTCGGATGTATTTCAACGGATGGGGAGTAACGAAAGATCTTACCGCGGCTTTCAAAACATTTCACGAGGCATCTGACCAGGGACAGGTAGAAGCCTTTTGGCGGTTAGGGAATATGTATCTGAAGGGGTGGGGTGTCGCAAAGGAGGAAGCGGAAGCCGTACGGTGGTATCGTAAAGCAGCAGAGCAAGGGAACGCAGATGGCCAAGCCTGTCTTGGTGAAGCTTACGCAAACAGTTGGGGCGTTGCGAAGGATGAAGCGGAAGCCGCGAAATGGTTGCGCAGGGCGGCAGAGCAAGGGCATGCTTCGGCACAATACGATCTTGGTCTATTGTACGCTAATGGCTGGGGAGTCCAGAAGGATGAGGCGGAAGCGGTACGGTGGTATCGTAAGGCGGCTGATCAAGGGAAAGCTGACGCCCAGAACAACCTTGGGGCAATGTATGCGAAAGGATTAGGAATACAATCCGACAGCGCGGAAGCGGTACGGTGGTATCGCAAGGCAGCCGAACAAGGACATGCAATGGCCCAGAACAACCTTGGGGCGATGTATCGAGATGGCAATGGAGTGGCGCAAGACTACGCCGAAGCCGAGAAATGGATGCAGAAAGCCGCTGACCAAGGCTATGAAGGCGCACGACAGAATTTAAAGGAACTAGAGCTACGAAAAGCAATGGCTGGACTACTTGGCGGCATTTTTAGAGATTCTGGCAAACAATGAATTGTTACAGAGAAAATGGCACTACGGGCAGATTGACTGCAGAAGCTTTCCTGTTTGAGGGTGATGTGGATGACCCCAGATCAACGTGAGTCCCGATAGAGGTGGTTATTATGGCTCGTTTATCTGCACCCATCGAAAACCTGAAACCGCACTACACAGTCGTTGTGGTCGGCTCCGGTTACGGCGGTGCCATTGCCGCGTCACGCCTGGGGCGGGCTGGCCAACGAGTGTGCGTGCTGGAACGCGGTAAGGAATTCCAGCCCGGCGAATACCCCAACACGGAAACTACCGCATTACGTGAGATGCAAGTAGATGCCCCGGAGGGCCATCTCGGTTCACGTACCGGGTTGTACGACCTCCATGTCAACAAGGACATCCATGTCTTCGTTGGCTGCGGGTTGGGTGGCACGTCGTTGGTCAATGCGAACGTGGCATTGCGCGCTGAACCTCGTGTCTTTGACGATCCCCGCTGGCCGCAAGCGTTGCGCGATGATCTCACAACTGCGCTGGCGGATGGCTACCGGCGCGCCGAGGAGATGCTCAAGCCGACCCCGTATCCTGACGACTTTCCTACTTTGCCAAAGTTACAAGCGCTGGAAAAGTCTGCGGCGGAGTTCGACGGCAAATTTTATCGCCCGCCCATCAATGTCATGTTTGCGGAGGGGGTCAACCATGTCGGCGTCGAGCAACATACCTGCACGCTCTGTGGGGATTGCGTGTCGGGCTGTAACTATGGCGCGAAGAATACGGTGCTGATGAATTACTTGCCCGACGCGAAAAACCACGGCGCGGAAATTTACACCCAGGTCTCGGTGCGGCGCATTGAACGCAAAGAAAACCGCTGGCTCGTGCACTATGAACTGCTCGATGTCGGTCGTGAGAAGTTTGCCGCACCGACGCTGTTTGTCAGTGCTGATATCGTGATCCTGGCGGCGGGAACGCTAGGCTCCACCGAGATTCTGTTACGTTCTGGCGCGGCTGGGTTGTCACTTTCCGATCAATTGGGACAACGCTTCACCGGCAATGGCGACGTGCTGGCGTTTGGCTACAACAATGACGAAACCATTAACGGCATCGGGTTTGGCCACCATCAACCTGATGGAAGAGAGCCTGTGGGACCATGTATCTCCGGCATCATCGACCTTCGTCACCAATCGCAGCTACAAGACGGGATGGTGATTGAGGAAGGCTCTCTTCCCGGCGCTATCTCGGCGTTTCTCCCGCCGGCTTTCGCGGCGGCAGCTAAGTTCGTTGGGAAGGAGACCGAGGAAGGATCATCTCACCTCGGACAAAAAGCCGCGCGTGAGTTGGACAGCCTCGTTCGTGGCGCGTACCACGGGGCCATGCAACACACACAGACTTACCTGGTGATGAGCCATGACGACGGCGCGGGACGTTTGTATCTGGACGATGATCGGCTGCGCATCGCGTGGCCGAGTGTCGGGAAACAACCGAGCTTTCAGCGGGTGAACGAACGGCTCGAACAAGCCACACGTCCCTTAGGCGGGACTTACATCAAAAATCCGGTCTGGAGCACGCCACTGAACTACGACTTGATCACCGTCCATCCTTTGGGCGGTTGCGCGGTGGCGGAAGATGCGGCGCGTGGGGTCGTGAATCACAAAGGCCAAGTGTTTGCTGACACACGCGGCGCGACTGTGCATGACGGCTTGTATGTGTGTGATGGTGCCGTTATTCCTCGCTCATTGGGAGTGAACCCATTGCTGACAATCTCAGCTCTAGCGGAACGCACCTGCGCGTTGTTGGCGAAGGATCGGGGCTGGACGATTAACTACGATCTATCGACGCCGTCGCCCGCAGCGGCGGAACCGCGGCGTCTAGGCCTGCGTTTCACCGAGACCATGCGTGGCTATTTTTCCACCACGATCACCGATGACTATCAGCGCGCCGCGCAGCAAGGGCAGAAGGATGGCTCCACGTTCGAGTTCACGCTCACGGTGATTGCCGACGATCTGGAGCGAATGCTGTCTGAGCAAAACCATGCCGCCCGCATTGTGGGCAGTGTAACCGCTCCAGCGTTATCCCCTCATCCCCTGACGGTCAGCGCAGGCGAATTCAATCTGTTCGACGTCGATCCGCAGCAGGCCAAGACGCGACGCATGTGCTACCGGATGCAACTGGTCGCTGAGGATGGAGCACACTATTTCTTTGAGGGTTTCAAATTGATTCACGACGACCCGGGGTTTGATCTCTGGGCCGATACCACGACGCTGTACGTTACGGTTCACCGGGGTGACAGCGCCGTCGATCCGGTTGTCGGCAAGGGCATTCTGACGATCGCGACGAAAGATTTTGCCAGGCAGTTGACGACGATTCAGGTGACCAACGCCGCAAACTTGACCGACCGTCTCAAGGCACTCGGTCGTTTTGCGC
>JACQEL010000360.1 GCA_016200595.1 Deltaproteobacteria bacterium | reverse complement strand
ATCTCCCCTGAAACTTCGGCTTACGCTTCTCCACAAACGCCCGCGCCGCCTCTTTGTGATCCTCGGTGGTAAAGGTGAGCATCTCATAGGCGAGCGAGGCATCGAGGATCAGATTCAATTGGTCCTTGAGCCACTTGTTGACCGAGAGTTTGCTCCAGCGGATCGCCCAGGTTGGCCCATCGGCGAGTTCCTGGGCCAACTCTCTGGCTTTGGGCAGCACTTCCTCGGGCGGTACGGCATAGTTGACTAACCCCATCTTCGCCGCGTCCGCGCCGTTGACCAGATGTCCGCGCATGAGAAATTCCTTGGCCCGGGCCGGACCGATCAGCAGCGGCCAGATGACCGCACCGCCGTCGCCAGCGACGATACCGACACGCACGTGCGGATCGCCGAAGCGGGCTTTTTCCGAGGCAACGATGACATCGCAAAAGAGCGCGATGGTCGCGCCCAGCCCCACGGCATCGCCGTTGATCGCGCCGATAATAGGCTGCTCGACCTCAAGCATATTTTGCACCAGCCGCCGTCCCCCAGCCGGATTCAGCGCAAACCGCCGTTGCCTTTCTTCTCCTCCACCACCTGATCTGGAGGCCATGCCCTTCACATCACCACCCGCGCAAAACGCTTTGCCCGCGCCGGTTAGTAGAATAGCGTTGATGTCCACATCATCGGACAGATCGACCCAGATACGCTCTAATTCATGATGCAATTGCGGATTGACGGCGTTGAGCGAGTCTGGTCGGTTGAGCGTGACCGTCGCCAGCTTATTGGCCTTCTCCACCTTGATACACTCGTAGTGGCTGTAGTCGGTCATAGTAGGAGTCCTCCTTTTGGTACTCTCCTTGTGGCATAGCACGTTAGCGGTCAGCCGTCAGCACTCAGCGATCAGCCAAACATTCAGGAGTTTGAGCCCCTAAATCAGACTTCAAGAGATTGGCACAGCAGAGTTGTCACCCTGAACCCTTCGACTCCGCTCAGGATAAACTCCGTGAAGGGTCTCGCGGTGAGATTCTTCGCGGCGCTCAGAATGACAGGGTTGGGTGGTCGCGGAGGAAAGTGTACCAATGTCATGCCTTTTGATTTAGTTGAGGCTTGCGGGGAGGTCTTGATCTCTTCTTGTTCTTGCTGAAAGCTGGCCGCTAAATGCTAAATGTTTCCCGGGAGGATTTGCTGCATGCCACAACCCCAAGCCGGTATCATCCCCGACCCCAGCCCGAACGCGCTCTTTTTGATCTTGCGCGTCCGTGAGCCTGCCACTAATGGTCGGGCCGTAGCCAAAGTCGCCGCTGGACTTCCGGCGCTGGTCAATAAGAGCAGTTGCGTCTTCACCCAACGCTATGTGCATAATCTACAAAAGTGGGCGACGGTCCCGCAGAAGGAGCAGGAAAAGGTGATCGGTCGGCGCAAGCCGGATAGCACGGAACTCTCCGACAGAATCAAACCACCCACCGCTCATATCAGCCGGGTAGTCATAGAGGAGCAGGGGCAAGAACTCGAGATTGTCCGGCATAGCTTTCCCTACGGGACCGTATCCGAATCCGGCCTCTTCTTCATTGCCTACACCAAGACGCTGGATATTCCTGAGAAGATGCTGAGCCGTATGATGGGCACCTCCGGCGATTTTTTTGCGCCGTCACTAGAGGTGCTCAAGTCGCTTGGGTCACGGTAATACGTATTTCTATGACTGCCTGCATGTTTGTCCTTGTTTGGCTGTTCACTCTGGTGGGGGCTCTGCTCGAGTTGATCCAGGTATCGCCTGTTGCCGCAGATTCGCCACAACCAATTGAAGTGATCGAAGATAATAGCTTTCTGATCGAAGAGGCCTACAACCAAGAGGCGGGAGTCGTACAGCATATTTTCACCGCCCAGTGGGGGGAGGATCGAAATCAGCACCCACACCAGCGGGGTTGGAATCTGAACTTCACCCAGGAATGGCCGATCTTTTCCGAGCGGCACCAGTTCTCTTATTCCATTCCCTTTTCCTTCATTCGCGAAGGTGGAGTTCCCCAGGACGGGGTCGGAGATATCCTCCTCAACTATCGCCTCCAGGTATTGAAAGAAAGCCAGCGGGTGCCAGCCTTTGCGCCCAGGTTCAGTCTCATTCTGCCCACCGGCAGCCGCAACAAGGGAACGGGGAATGGGGTCGTCGGTTACCAATGGAACTTGCCGTTCAGCAAAGTCCTGGCCCCACGGCTGGCTATGCACGTGAACCTAGGACTTACCTATCTGCCTGGCGTGCGCGTACCCATAGAGCCAGAACCTCCTTCGTTCCACGGTCTATCGGCAGCGCACTCACTCCTCTCCTACAACTTAGGAGCGAGCGCCATTGTCGCACTCTTCCCGCGCCTCCATCTCATGCTGGAATGGATCGGCACTTTTGAGCAGAACTTGAACGAGCAAGGGAAAAGGGAGCATGACTTTAATGTAGTGATCTCTCCTGGGATGCGCGCTGCAGTGGTCAATCGCGACGAGTTGCAGGTCGTGCTCGGCATCGCGGCGCCGGTCGGGCTCACTCGACCGGCACAGGATCATGCCGTGTTCTTATATTTCTCGGTTGAGCACAATTTTTTATGAACTTTCGGTACCAGGCTCAGTTCCGCAGTCTCCGCTCACGAGAACTGTCTGGGGGTCTTGTCCGATTTTGGTGATTCAGGCTAGCTGAGGCAAAATCTCCGCTCGCGATTAGCAAAGAGAAGAAGTAAAAACCCGCCAAGCTTCTCGTATCTCCCTAAGGGCATCATCCTGCGTTCACCAAAAGTGGCTAAGAGCCCAAATAATTCTGCAAATTACAGCAAGGGGACAAAGTTGACGTGGTGCTCTTAATGCTACATAAAAGCCCTTATGTGGTACTTACAGTGAGGATAAGTCGGAACTCGGGTTTGTGCCGAGATATATGTAATATGAGCCATGAAACAAAATGCCCTCGTTTCGCCGCAGACATGGCGTAAAAATACGGTTTTTTGCTCCTGGCCAAAAACCCTTGTCGACGTAGTAGGGGTTACCGTATCATCAGGGTAAAAACAACGATCCGAGCTGGCCAGCCTCGTAGGTGCCTTTTTCTCCTGAACTTTTGTGCTGACCTTTTTAGCCTTTCCTAGTGGCCAATCCTTATGCTCCTATCGGAAGAGAGACAGATGGGTGAGGCGGTGGAGGAAAACGGATGAAGGCTTTAATTGCAACCCTATGTGCAGAGAAAATCTGCGCCTTTTCCTCCACGCTCTGCGTTGAGCGTAACGGTCGTTTCCATCCTCACCCCCGGTCAAATCGACGGTTCGTTGTAAATTACCCCGTTGCTAAGGAATGCCCTTTTCCCATGGTCACTTTTAGGGCTTTGTCTAAAAAGTTGAGCCGGCTTGGGGAAAAGTGATAGGTTCCTGTTCACAAGGGGCGAGAGCGTGGACAGGAACTTAGTCAGGCCGCAGCCTAAAGACGTCAAGGCATACTACGCGGTTCTGCAGGCGTACGCGAAGCAGAAGGTGAAGCACGAGGGCGCATTACGCTCCGCGTTTCAAAATCTCCTCGCGGCAACTGGCCGACGTGTGGGATGGACCTTGATCCCAGACCTAACCATTGGTTCGATCCGCCCCGATGGCACGTTTCGGGACGACTACCATCTGAAGCACGGCTACTGGGAGGCCAAAGACACCGGGGATAATCTGCAAACGGAAATCCAGAAGAAGATTGCGAAGGGCTACCCGCTCACCAACATCATTTTTGAAGACACGCAACAGGCCTACCTCTTCCAAAATGGTAAGGTGGCGATGCAGGTTGACCTGACGCAGCCGCAGCAACTGGTGAACCTGCTCGTCACGTTTTTCTCCTACACCGAACCCGCCCACGAAGACTTCAACACGGCCGTCGAGGAGTTCAAGCAGCGTGTTCCTGATCTGGCGTATGGGCTTGTGCAGAAGATTCAGGAGGCGCACAAAACCAACGCGAATTTTAAGAAAGCGTTCGAGAGTTTTTTCGCGCTCTGCAAGAATTCTTTAAACCCGAATCTTCGCGTGGAAGCCGTCGATGAAATGCTCGTCCAGCATCTGCTCACCGAACGGCTTATTAGTACGATTTTTGATAATCCCGATTTCACTCGCCGCAATGTCATCGCCCGTGAGGTCGAGAAAGTCATTGACGCTCTGGTGAGCAAGTCTTTTAACCGGCACGAGTTCCTCAAATCCCTCGACCCTTTTTATTTAGCGATCGAGTCCGCCGCCCAGACCATTCAGGATTTCAGCGAGAAGCAACACTTCCTCAATACGGTCTATGAGCGATTTTTTCAGGGTTACTCGGTCAAGGTCGCTGACACGCACGGGATCGTCTATACGCCGCAGGAGATTGTCGGCTTTATGTGCGCCAGCGTTGCCGAAGTGTTACAGAGCGAATTTGGCAAAAGCCTTGGCGACAAAAACGTGAACATTCTCGATCCGTGCACCGGAACCGGTAACTTCATCGCCAACTTACTCCGCCTCATGCCGAAGCGCGACTTACCGCGGATGTACCGCGACCAGATGTTCGCCAATGAAATCATGTTGCTGCCGTACTACATCGCGGCGCTCAACATTGAACATACCTATTACGAATTGACCGGCATGTATGAGCCATTCGAGGGGCTCTGCTTCGTTGACACGCTTGAGCTGACGGAGGGCGACCAGGGACTATTCTCCTTTATGACCGAGGAGAATACGGCCCGTGTTCAGCGTCAGAAAAAAGCGCCGATCACGGTTATCATCGCCAACCCACCGTACAATGTTGGGCAGATTAACGAGAACGACAACAACAAGAACCGCAAATATCCCGTCATCGACGGACGCATAAGAGACACCTACGCCAAGGATTCCCGTGCCACGCTCAATACCAAGCTTTACGATCCGTATGTGAAGTTCTTCTGTTGGGCCATAGGCCGGCTGGAAGGTCGGGATGGGATTGTCTGCTTGGTGACGAATAACAGTTTCGTTGATTTAATCGCTTTCGATGGTATGCGGAAGCATCTGGTGCAGGACTTCACACGGCTGTACCATATTGATCTCCACGGCGACGTACGTGAGAATCCCAAGCTGAGCGGGACGACACACAACGTATTTGGTATCCAACTCGGTGTTGGCATTACTGTCGCGATTCGCAAAGCACAACACGCGGACCACATGTTGTTTTACCACCGCGTTCCCGAAGATTGGCGCAAGGAAGAAAAACTTAACTGGCTAAAGAATCAACAGACTGTAAGTGCAGTGACATGGCAAAAACTCCAACCAGACGATCGCCATTCCTGGCTAATTCCTAAATACGCCGGCGAATTCAGTGCATTTTTACCAATGGGGACAAAGGAGACAAAGTCGGCGAATTCGAGGAATGCAGCAAGTGTGTTCAGCACCTACTCATTAGGAGTGTCTACGAACCGTGACGATGTGGTCTACGATTTTCAACAGCTAGATTTGCAACAGCGGATCGAACATTTTTGTGATGATTACAGTGCTGAAGTGGATCGGTATCAGCGAAAGGGCATAGGTACTAACCTTGATGACTTTCTCGATTACTCAAAAAAGATCAAGTGGAGTAGAAATTTAAAAAGACACCTGCAAAGCGGAGATAATTTTAACTATAATGCAGGGAACATCAGACATGTTTTCTATCGTCCATTTACGAAGCGACACCTCTATTTTGCGGATATTGCGGTTGACGAGCTAGGACAATGTCCTAAATTCTTCCCTGGGGTTTCCGCTGAGCAGGAAAACAAAGTTATCTGTTGCACCAATCACACCCAGAAGTCCTTTAGTGTCCAGATTACAAATTCCATTCCCGATGCCGCTGTAGGTGGACGCGCTGGACAATGTTTTCCCTTCTACGTCTATGACGAAGAGGGCAGAAACCGGCGCGAAAACATCACCGATTGGGCGCCCGACCGGTTCCGCGACCATTACAGCGAAAAGAAAATTACCAAATGGGATATTTTCTATTACGTGTATGGCATGCTGCACCACCCGGGTTACCGGGAACGATTCGCCGACAACCTCAAGCGCGACCTCCCACGTATTCCGTTTGCAGCCGATTTCTGGGCCTTCGCCGCAGCAGGCAAAAAACTAGCTCAGCTCCACCTCGACTATGAAAAGATTGAGCCTTATCCGTTGAAGTGGATCGAAACTCCGGGTGTGCCGCTATCGTATCGCGTAAGCGATAAGATGCGGCTCAGCGGGGATAAAACGTCGCTGAAGGTCAATGACTCGCTCACGCTTGGTGGAATCCCATTGGAGGTGTTTCAGTATCGTCTGGGCAACCGCAGTGCCCTAGAGTGGATTGTTGACCAGTACCAAGTCTCGCAGGATGAACGCAGCGGCATACGGTCTGATCCAAACCGCCCGGACGATGAGGATTACATCGTGCGGCTGGTGGGGCAGGTGGTACGAGTAAGCAGCGAAACCATGAGCATTGTCCAGGGACTGCCGGCAAGCTTCCAGTCATGAGGCCAACACTGCCCGGACTTTGCGGGCGACGAGACTTTTTTACGCGGTTCAATCGTTCAATCTGTTCAAATGTATAAGCGCACCCCCTCTTGCTGTTCAGTGGCGAGTGGTGAGATAAAGCGGCTCGTTACTGGTTACTAGAATTTGGTGATGGAGCTTGTTCTTTAGTCTTCGTTGGCTGTTGTTGGTAAGTCAGAATTGAACACGGACACTTAGAACCCAGACTCTAAACCCTAGACCCTAAAGCCTCAAACACTCTTCAGCTGTGGCGATTTTTCATTTTTCTGTGAAGGTTCATGCGCGAAGTACCGGTGCGTCGGCTGGCGGAGCGGCGGCGTATGCGGCGGCGGAGAAGGTCAAGGATCATCACACCGGGAAAGTTCATGACTACACCCATAAGGAGGACGTAGTCTATTCGGAGATTTTGCTCCCTGTGGGAGCGCCGGCGTGGATGCACGACAGAGAGGCGCTATGGAATGGTCGAGGCCAGGGAGAATGCTTCGACGCGGCCGGAGTCGGCGCAGCTGGCGCGTCAGGTCGAGGTGGCGTTGCCGCGGGAGCTTTCTCGATCGGAGAACATTGAACTGGCCCGCGAGTTTGCGTTGAACGCGTTTGTTCAACACGGCATGGTGGTCGATTTGAACATTCATGAGCCGGTATCGGAGCGTGACGGCGAGGTGCAGCCGCATGCGCATATGTTGCTGACGATGCGGGAAGTGACGTCGGAAGGCTTTGGCAACAAGGTTAGGGAGTGGAACGATCGGGCGTTGGTGCAGGAGTGGCGCGAGGCCTGGGCCGAGTCGGTGAACACAGCGCTGGAGCGGGCGGGCGTCGCCGAGCGGGTCGATCACCGGACATTGGAGGCGCAAGGGATTGACCGGGTGCCGGAGCCGAAGCTCGGCGCGGCGGCGCAGGCGATGGAGCAGCGCGGCATGGTGACCGAGCGCGGCGAGCGGTTGCGCGAGGTGCAGGCATTGAACGCGGAACGGGCGCGCGAGCACGTGCCGGCGGCGAGTTCAAAGCCCGTTGAACATGGGAGCGTGGATCACGGGCACGGGCCAAGCCACGAGACCGGGCAGGAGGCCGGGCACGACGCCGGGCATTCAGTCCCGCCGGCGCATGATATAGGGACGGAGATGTAAGGGCAGGAATGGCAGATAAAAAGAGTAGGGGATAAGAAGTGTCCTGACTAAGTCGGAATTTCTTAAAGTGTTTGCCGATTATGTTAGGTAGCTTGATCATGGTTCACTTCTTTTCGGGAGGAGATAATGGCTACGATTCGCTTAGGCCTCCATTCGACGCACGAATCCGCTGAGAAAATTGCCGGCATCGGCGCAGTACTGGACGGTATTTTACCCGAGCCAGACTACCTGGATTTCTTTGGGCGCAGCCTTCTGGCTGGCCCGTACCACTTTCCAGAAGATGGAAGTATTCTTGCTCCCGCTAACGCTTCCAATTGGCACACGTTTTTCGACTCGGCAGGCAGTGTCGGTGTTCAGAGCGGTGGCATTCTTGCTCAAACAACCAGGAGCCAACTGGGAAAAATCGCTGAGCGATACGGTTCCCGAATCGTTTTTGGGGAAAGGCGCGTAGGTTCTCGTGGTACTTGGGTTCCTGTCATTTTGGCCTCTCCCTCAGGGATCAAGCGCGAGCGGGTGATAGAGTTTCGAGACAAGGTAAAAACGAGCGTTTTTCGATTTGACTATTCAACGTAGGATCAATATCCGTCGATCGTGAGTTCACCAGATAGATTTCTGGAGCGCATCCTCCGAAGGGATGTTACAATCGGGGTCGATCCGGATAAAGCTTTCACAGATATTGAAGGAAAGGGGCTTTACGGAGGAGTGCCATTCTTGGACGATCGAGCTGTTTTCCCGGAGATTCGGGCTCTGGACTCTTTCGAAGGCTTCTATAAGGCCAATCAATATCTGGTCGAATTAGACTTCTATTTCTTTGCAGCACAGCCGCTATGGCTCGCCGCTAAGACGTTGATCCAAGAAGAGTGGAATCTCGACATGGAGAATGTAACACTGTTTGCTCATGATTGGCTCGGTGTTCCCCTCTTCTGGGCCATGAAGCTTGACGATACTTTCAAGCAAGCACGTACAGTTTATTTTGCACATGAAACCAGAATCTGTCGGCTAATTGTCGAAGGGGTCATTAAAGGAGGACAAGAAAAGAAAGCTATCGAAAAACAGTGCAGTCCCGATGGACACGATGCCTCTTTCTATGCTTATCTTCAGGAGTTAGAAAAACCTCAGCGAGAGAAAGATGACCTTGAGCAAGCGTTTCCTGGTTGCAAGCGATTCGACGGTATCTTTTACCATGTGCTCAACCGTCAAGCCGAACACTTTGACCGTATTGTCGCGGTTGGGAAGAACGTCCGAAGGGAAACGGAACTCATTCTCCGAGGGTTACGGAAATCTCCGCCTATTTCCCTTTGCCCGAACGGCATTCCGGATTTTACCGCACCCCTTGAGAGCGTCGCGGAAGCAAAAAAGCGGCTTGTCGCCTTTTGCAACTACCATTTCGGCTATGAACCAACCTACATCTTCACTTCCGTAAACCGGTGTGAGCTCTCGAAAGCTCCTTGGCGCAATGTGGAATTCTACAGAGCCTTTGTCGAGCAGCACAAAAATGATGATTGTCCCTCCCTCTTTATTTGGCTAGCGCGGCCTAGGCCGCTTCCGACGGCAGAAGAGGTTCGGAGATGGCAGGATTGGGGATGGCCAAAGGAGCATCGGTCAAAGCAGAAGGGCGGAGATCTGCGAGGGGAAGAGGAAGCCTTATGGGGAAGGATTCAGGATGTTAACCGGCAATTCCCGAAAAAACATCAGATTCTGTACGTCAACCAATTCGGGTGGTCCGGAGAAAAGCTTGGTGCTCTCGACCCGAAAGATACGGAATTTAGAGACCTCCGGGTTGGTACCGATGTAGAACTTGGGCTTTCTGTCTATGAACCGTTCGGTATCGCTCCTCTGGAACCTTTTAGCTCAGGAGCAGTTTGTGTTCTTTCGGATGCTTGTGGGTGTGCGTGTCACTTATCCGAATTACAAGGAAAGAATCTCAAGTCCGATGAAGGAAAGAACCTCAAGTTCGATGAGTGTTTTGTCATCGGACGGTTCACTCAGCACTCCGCGCCGCCTGAAAGGGTAAACCTGGATTTGTTACGAACAATTGAAGCGCAATGCTACGGTGACATGATAAAAGAGCTTGATCAAAAACTGCGAGTGGACAGGAAGGCCCGTTGGGCCGCAGCCCAAGGGGCTATGAAGTTTTTGTCTTGGGAGGCGGTAGTGGAACACTATCTACTTCCGGAGTTGCGCCCCCTTGCCTAACTTGTCTGCTTCGGGTGACCGGGACCACATGTTTGACTGCTAAAGGAGCGGTTCCGGCCTCAGGAGGGAAGCTACACATTCGGAGTACTCAGTACCTAACCTTGAATGTCGGGCTGTCTTCGGGACGAGTCGAGCGCTTGTCGTAGAGGCGCGTCGTGGAGACGTTGGCGTGGCCGAGCCATTCCTGGACCTTGGCGATGTCGGCGCCGTTGGCGAGCGCGTTGGTGGCCGCGGTGGCACGCAGGGAATGCACGCAAAAGCCGTGCACGTCGGCGGTGATGCCGACCTGTTTTTGGCGTAATAACGCACGATCTCCCGATAGACCGAGGCCGGGTGCAGCGGCTTGGCGAGCGTACCGGTCGCGTTGTTCTTCTCGCTGAAGGCTGATCGGGTATGGTGGTTTTACTCCTGCAACGGCGTAAAACTGATTGCTCACAGCTGAACGGTTACGCTGAATTCAACGGCTTAGCCATCTATTTTCATAGTCGGCGCAACATTAAGACGTCGCAGTGGGGGAACTATGAAATTTAAAACAGTAGCAGCAGCGAAGAGGCAATCAGGTATTCAATTTTTCATAACGGGAATTGTTCTGTTACTAATAGGATTGATAATAGGATCAATGGGATCCAACGCAGAAGGGGCTCCTCCTCTTCTCTTTATCATGTTGGCTGGAGGTATCCTTATGCTGGGGGTCGGAGGTCTACTAACAATGATAGGAATTTGCGACTACTTCCGATCTATAAGTGGAGGCACAGGGAGTGATATTTTCTCATGTCCGTATTGTAAACATATTTTAAGTGGACATGATGTTCCTGCTGGCGACGAACTGAGTGTCTCTCATTTTGAATGCCCACGTTGTAAAAAAACAATAATACATAGGAGGTTTGCATACTGAATAGGGGACAGTAATACGAACTACTAATTGTTCGCCCCCGCCGGCATTGGGAGGTACCAGTGGGAGCGTATCCCTTTTTTTCCAAGTCAGTCTCTTTCCATCTCAGAGCGGATACGCTCCCACTTCACATTTCGCTGTTGCTTGTTCTCAGCCGCTTCCCTCAAGGGGGAGCCGGTCTCAATACCGCACCTTAAAGGTGGGGCTGTCCTCGGGGCGGGTGGAGCGTTTGTCGTAGAGGCGGGTGGTGGAGACGTTGGCGTGGCCGAGCCATTCCTGGACCTTGGCGATGTCGGCGCCGTTGGCGAGGGCATTGGTCGCCGCGGTGGCGCGTAAGCTATGCACGCAAAAGCCGTGCACGTCGGCTGTAATCCCCACCTGCTTGACGTAATACCGCCTCGATCTCCCGGTAGACCGAGGCCGGGTGCAGCGGCTTGGCGAGCGTGCCGGTCGCATTATTCTTGACCGGCCGGAAGAGCGGCCCCTTAAGGTCCTCGCCGTGGCCGGCTGACTCCAGATACTCGGCAATCCGCAGCTGCGCCTCGATGCTGACCGGTAGGAAGCGGATCTTATCGCCCTTGCCTTCGACGCGCAGATACATGATCCCGTCGCGGCGCTGGTAATCGCGCACGGTGAGCGTCCTGGGTTTGAGATCAAGACGATATCGTCGAGCGATTTAACGGTTTATGTGGCCTTGGCCTGTTCTGTAGCGGCATGTGTTACCACTGCCGTTGATAAACTTCTCGACTGGTACAAAAGATATCTTGAAGTGAAAGAGCTTCGTACAAAATTGAAAAAACAAGGGCTTCCAGATGAAGCCCTGCAAGGTGTCGTCAACCACCATAACGCGATGATGAAGCAGGGTATTGAACAGATCACGGTGGAAATCTTCAATACGTATTGGAAGGGCAACGATACGGGGCGAGGGAATGAGTTGAGAAACTCTGTGCGCATCTCCTTAAACAACTGTAGTTCCCGGTTTTTTTGATCAGAGCGAATGTGCGTAAAGGGCGCGAGGAGTCCTTGCTCTCCGCGCCCTGGTTGCCGCAAGGTGGGAAGTGACCAAACGACCCGTCCCTGGAGGCAGCCATGGACAGTTTACCAT
>JACQEL010000359.1 GCA_016200595.1 Deltaproteobacteria bacterium | reverse complement strand
TCCACCGTCCAGGCCGGGGAAATCCCCCTCTGGCGCCTGTCTCTCGCTAGCCTAGCCGGCGAGGCGGTGAACAATCTCACCCCGACCGCCAACCTGGGTGGCGAGCCGATAAAGGTCTATCTGCTCCGGGCGCATGGGCTCACCCTCGATACTGGCCTGGCCTCGGTCGTGGTGGCGAAGACCACACTCGTAGTATCACAGATAGTATTTATTCTGCTCGGCTTCCCTTTCTTTCTCTATCGGTTGGGTTGGGTACGACAGGGGTGGTGGGTGCTGGGACCATTGCTCATCCTCGCCTATGGCTTCACCTTGCTCTTGATCCGTTGGCAGCGCCGCGGCCTTATGGGCATGGCAGTGCGCGCGCTGCACAAGGTACTGCCGCACTGGCAGATACTGACGAAATGGGAAGAACGCGCGCAGCAAATTGATGCCCACCTGCTGCGCTTCTACGATGGCAACACCCGTGGATTTATCGCCTCAACGATCTATCACTTGCTCGGTTGGTTGCTCGGAGCGGTGGAGGTACAATTCTTCTTTTACCTGATGGGCGTGTCGGTGGCGCCGGTCGATGCCTTGATTATTGAGACCATGCTACAGCCCTTCACCGTCGCCGCCCTGATCATTCCCGGCGGCCTGGGGGTGCAAGAGGCTGGCGGTGTGTTTCTCTGTCGTCTCCTCGGACTGGATGACGGCGCAGGGCTGACCCTCATGGCTGTGAAGCGGGCGCGCGAGGCCGTGTATAACCTGGTCGGCCTGGCAATACTCATGCGCATCAGCGGCGTGCTGTTCCCCCAAAAGGTTCACTCGCTGTAGATCAACAGCATCACCCCGATAAACATAATCAGGCCTGGCCAGACGTAGGCGCCCAGCCGATTGTTGAGGCGCTCCGTATCATCCAGCACCTTGACAATCATGGCGACAATGCCAGACGAGGCCATAATCGAGTGGTGGAGATAAATTTTATTGGCCACCGCGCCGGTGCCGTGCTTGTGCAAAAACAACATCCCGGCAGCCGAGAGCGCGAGCGTCGGAAAAACCAAGCCCCAGACCGGACGGGTCAGGGTACCACGGCACCGAAGCCATTCAATCAGGCCGATGCCCAGGACGATGAAAGTGAACAGCGTGTGCTGCAAGACCTGCGTGTCGGCAAGGCTTTCCCATAACGACAGCGGCCCCCAGGGCCAGGTTTCGGGATCATGGCGCACGAACAGAAAGATTCCCAAACTGAAGAATAACCCAGGCCAAGCATACCGTGCCCAGGCGTAGCGGGGATTGCCCGAAGTAGCGAGCAGGGCAAGTCCACCAGCAAAAAGCACAAACACGCCAGCGATATGATGGTTTAACTCAGAGTATGCCTTATCTTGGTCTGGCGGCAGAACGGGTTCATGGTGATGATGCCCTTCCATATGGTCTCCGGGCATAGTGAGCCCGGCCATATGGGGCGGGTGCTCAGGAGCGGAGAGCCCAGCGCCCTCTCCGGCCAGCGGGTGGTCGTGAGCTTGGGGCGGCTCTGCGGGAGTATCCGTTCCCTCTCCTGCCGTCAGGCTGTGGTGCTCCTGCTCGGGAGGCGTTCCTGCATCCTCAGCCCAGGCCGGAATAGTCACGGCACAGACAAGCAGTGACCACAGTGCGAGAGCACTCAGGGAAACACGTTGATTCGTTCTCATATTCCTTTTCTCTCCCAATCGCGGCGAACCCAGGCGAACCGCCCGGCACGGAACAACAGCCAGGCGAGGAATAGGCAGAACACCTGCGCGCCAATCGCTGCACCCCAGAGAAACCACCCCAATTGGCCGGTCACCGCGCTGGCAACGATGAGAACGGAGAAGTCCCGCGTGGTCAGACTGGCCAACAGCTTCTTAATCAACCCATCTTCCCAACCGTTGCGGCGGTTCCCCAGTTCCTCAGTTTTCTCCGCCAGGGTGACCAACGGAAAGGCCAAGACTCCGCCTAAGACCAAGACTCCGGCGAGGACGAGCGCGTGATTCACCGCCCCGTTGCGCCACACCGCAACTCCCAGACCGAGGAAAATAGCAATAGAGACAACCGTGTCGCAGACAATATCAAGCCAGTCACCGAGCGGGGACTCCATGAACTTCACCCGTGCCACCTCTCCGTCACAACAGTCCAACACGACCGCAAACTGCAAGAGTAGCGCGCCCAGCACTGGCCCCCAATATCCGCCAGGCACAAAACACAGCGCGCCGAGTAGACCAACCGCGCAGGCAAGCACGGTAATCTGATTAGGACTCAACGGCGTCCGCACTAACCAGCGGGTGAGTGGCCGAGAGAGCTTGCGGTTAAAATGAGCATCCACTTGGCCGTCACGCGGATTTTCCAGAGACAATAACAAAGCCTGCTCGACTCCGGCTAAATGAGAACCTCTAGTGAGGCGATAGACGAAGTGGTTTCCTATTGAGCCAGCCTGGACCTTCTCACTCTGAGCCAGAACGGTCGTCTCAGGCAAGGATTTTCCCTGAGCCAGTTCCGCGCACATAGATGGTATGCGAGAACCGTCTGTGAGCGCCAGCACCGGAACCCCGTCTACGTCTGTGGCAGCGAGAGTTCTGCCTGGAGCAGCCTGCTGGGAGAGTTCCAGGGCCAAGGGATGACGAAAGACCGTATCCGTCGCAAACACCAGACAAGAATTCTCCGGCTCTACGGCAGGCATAATCCCCGGGGGCAAATGTCCCCATACTACCCGACTGGTCACTCGTGGATCGTTTTGTAGTTCGGGCTGGAGCCCTTGCTGATCTGGGGGAGTGACCAGGTAGCAGGTCGTCGCCCCTGCCTTCTGGGCAGTCAGCACAGCTCGTTTCAGAAGCGAGAGGCCGCCGAATTGAGTAAGTGGAGAAACACCACCACCGGACACCACAATGACCGCCGTTTCCATCATGAAGCAGCGGCACTATATCGGACAGCCGAGAACGGTTCAAGGTGAATGCCGGTTGCTTTCCTTATCCAGAAGCGTGTGTATAATAACCCTTCCAGGTGAGTTGAGAGGAGAAGGGAATGCGGACGTTGTTCTTGAATCCCCCGGCATACGATAACTTTGATGGTGGCGCGGGCTCGCGCTATCAAGCGACACGCGAGGTGTGGTCATTCTGGTACCCGACCTGGTTGTGTTACCCGGCGGGAATGATTAAAGACAGCCGCGTGCTGGATGCACCGCCAGAGAAGTTAAACCAAGCCCAGACCGTCGAGATCGCCAAGACCTACGACTTTGTGGTCCTGCACACCAGCACGCCCTCATTCAAAATGGATGTGCGCACGGCCGAGATGATCAAGGCGGAGAACCCTCGGTGTGTCATCGCTTTCGTGGGCGGGCACGCCACTGCCGTACCGGAACCGACCCTCAAGGCGTCTGCGGCTATCGATATCGCGGCCCGCAAAGAGTTCGATTTTTCCATGAAAGAAGTGGCCGAAGGCTGGGAGTGGAGCAAGATCCTTGGTATCAGCTATCGCAAAGACGGCAAGATCTATCATAATCTTGACCGCGCGCCTTTAACCAGCGAGGAATTGGACAGCCTACCGTTTGTCACCCAGCTTTACGACCGGGATCTCGACTTCCGTAAATACAACAGCCCCTATTGCCACTATCCCTACGTTTCTCTGTACACTGGCCGTGGCTGCCCGGCCCGGTGCACGTTCTGTTTGTGGCCGCAAGTCACTACTGGCCATTCCTATCGGACGCGCTCGGCGGATAACGTCATCGCCGAAGTCAAAGAGATGGAGCATCTTTTCCCGGGCATGAAAGAGGTATTTTTCGACGACGACACTTTCACGGCCGATCCCAAACGGGCGCGCGAGATCGCGCAGAAGCTCAAACCTCTCGGCTTATGCTGGTCTACGAACTCCCGTGCTAACGTCGATTACGAAACTCTCAAGGTCATGAAAGACGGCGGTCTGCGGCTCTTTGTCATTGGCTATGAGTCCGGGAACGCCCAGATCCTCAAGAATATCAAAAAGGGCGTAGCTCTAGAGACTGCTCGCCGCTTTACCCAGGACTGCCACAAACTCGGCATCCTCATCCACGGCACCTTTATTCTCGGGTTGCCCGGGGAAACCCGGGAGACGATCCAGGAGACTATGCGCTTTGCGCGGGAGATGAATCCGGAGACGATTCAGGTGTCTCTCGCCTCCCCGTATCCGGGCACGGCGTTCTACGACTATGCGGTCGAGCACGGCTACATCAAACCCGAAGATCTGGTGGACGAGACCGGCTATCAGAAGTGTGTGATCAACTATCCGAACTTGTCGGGCGAAGAGATTTTCGTCGCAGTGGAGAAGTTCTATAAATCGTACTACCTGCGGCCGCGTTACATCTTCAAAGCCGTCAAGAAGATGGCGCGTGAGCCGGAGGAACGCAAACGGATGTGGCAAGAGGGCAAAGACTTCTTCCGCACCATGCGCACGCGCCGGCAGATAAGCGCGAAGACACAAGCCGCTTCATCGCCGGTAGTGTAAGGTTCGCTACGGCAACCGACTCTTCCGTAGAGGCAGGCTCCTATGCCTGCCCTCCACTAGGGCAACTACAAGGGGCACTGGTGTCAACTTATAGCGAATTTCACTTGCATGTGTCCCAGACCAACTCCTCAGCCCTCCGAGGTAGAGACGCCCCGGCGGGGCGTCTCTACAGCACTAGTTGTCCAAGATGGATGCACGCAAATGCAAACCGCTATAAGAGCAATTACCGGCTTTCCCTCTGGCGCCGGACCTGCAGGTCCCTTCTCCCACGAGGGGAGAGGGAACTCCCAGGTACAGAGCAGGGGAAAAAGCTTAACTTGACACCAATGCTACAAGGGGTAACCCCGACAATCTTTGTCCATGGCCACGGTTTTTTTCCTCCTCTTAACTAGCCTCCTGCTCATTGCCTCCCTGTATTATCTCTTTACTCTGTACGCCGCCTGGCGACTGTTTCGTCAGGACTTCGTTGCGGCTGAACCCCTTCCGCCAGTATCAATTTTCAAGCCGCTGAAGGGCGCGCCGGCTGACCTCTATGCCCACCTGGTCAGCTTCTGTCGGCTCGACTACCCAGTCGTACAGATTCTTTGCGGCGTGCGCGATCCCCAGGATCCTGCCATCGCGGTTGTCCAATGTTTACAGCGCGATTTTCCCGAGCGCGACCTCGTGCTCGTAGTCAATCCCGAAGTAATCGGCAGCAACTATAAGGTCAGCACCTTGCATCACCTCTCGCGCGAGGCCAAATATGACATCTTTATCGTCACTGATAGCGATGTGGGTGTCGAACCCGACTATCTGCGCGCAATTATTCCCCCACTGACCGATCCACAGATCGGGCTGGTAACGTGTTTATACCGCGGTGGAACCCTGAGTCCATTTCCGGCGCTCCTCGAATCTCTGCTCATCAATACGATTTTTGCTTCCTTGGTGCTGGTAGCAACTCAGGTAGAGAAAACTACGTACGCCTTCGGCGCTACGATCGCGATCAAGAGACATTGTCTGGAGCAGATTGGTGGCTTCACCGCACTCGCCGACTATCTTGCCGACGATTATTACCTGGGGCACTTGGCTGTTCGGGCAGGGTATCAGGCACGCATCCTACCCTATGTGGTCGAGACGCACCCCGGCGTCGTTACGTTGGGTGAGTTGTTTCATCACCAACTGCGCTGGGCTCGCACCCAACGGACTTGTCGCCCGAGTGGCTATGTGGGCACGCTGGTGATCTACGGCACGGTCTGGGCATTGGTAGGGCTAGTCGCTTTCTGGCCGTCACTGCTCATGCGCACACTCGCACTTGTGACTGTGGGGCTGCGTTTGCTCTCCGCAGCGACAGTGAGTGGCGTCTTTCTCAAAGCACCCCTGCTCGGTTAGGCGAAAAGGGCAAATCCCTTGGTAGTGGTTCAATTTGAGAAGAAAAAGTCGGCATATGTCATTCTGAGTACCCCATAGCGCGGGGCGCGCTAATCGAGCCGCGCAAGAACAAAGAAGTAGCGTGCGCTGTGCGCACGACAGATTTGTTCATGAGCAGTCGGAGCGCAGCGCAGACGAAGAATCTCGCCACTCGTCTGTCGTTACACGAGATTCTTCGGCCTGCGGCCTCAGAATGACAGACCTCGGCTGATCGAGGATTAAGGATAAAAAATTGAAACTGGACCACTACCAATCCCTTTTCTGGCTTGACGTCCCCGGATTTTGATTGTACATTTCGTACAAATTAACTGAAGGATATAAGTTATGAAGACTGTCAGCGCCTCTGTCGCCCGCCAGAATTTACCTGAGTTGTTGGGGACGGTAACTCACGGCGGCGAGCAGGTGGTGATCGAGCGCCACGGGAAGCCTATCGCCGCCCTTGTCTCATTGAAGAAAACCGCAGATATAGTGGATACAGAGGGGCCGGAGTGGGACGAACTGGCTCAGGTTCTGCCTGAACTGAATGCGCGACTTGAGCGCATGCTCGCAATTCTAAAAAAGCTGCAACGTGATAATCAAACGTTTCGCAAGGAGATGGATCGCCTCCACGCACAACGAAAGCAACTGGTATGGCGCTCGTGAAAGATTTGCTCCAGGCGATCCGCAAGCTCGTGTTGCTGGAAGACCTCCTCACTCAACTCGCCGCAAACCAACAGGCGATGAAAGAAGACATACGGTTGCTCGCACGGGATCTCAATGCCCTGGCGCGCGAGGTGGCGGAGTTACGAGGGAAGTATCAGGACGTCGAAACCCGCGTCATTGATCAGTTGGAACTCCGGTTCCTGCGTTCCCAAGCCAAGTCTGCGAAGCCTCGGAAACTTCCCGACAAGTAGCTCTCATTCATCCTTGAGCTCCTTCCCCTTTCTACCACGACCGCTGCGCGTCGTACGGTGAGGTGCCGTCAGGGGACAAAGCTCGATAGCT
>JACQEL010000336.1 GCA_016200595.1 Deltaproteobacteria bacterium | reverse complement strand
GCTTCATGGAGGAAAATATAGGCGATGGCGATAGCCATTACCGGCACGAGGTTGAGAAAGATCCCGGCGCGGCTTGGCCCCATGACCGCAACCGCGTCGTAGAACCAGAAGTGAGCAAAGGTACCGAGAATCGTCTGATAGGCGATGGCAATCCAGGAAGCGAGGGTGGTATTGGTGAACTGCCAAGTTCCCCACTCCCAGAGGCTGCTGGCTAACAGCAACCACACCGCGCCCGCCATGTAGGTGTAGGTGGTCGCTGCCAGGGGAGAGATCCGCTTCATCAGATGGCGGCCGTAGATTGTATAGATTCCCCAACTGACTTGCGTTCCCAACAGCAGTAAGTCTCCTGGATTATATTGGCTCTGGACGATAGTTTGCCATGAGCCGTGTGTGACGATGACGCCGACACCAAGCATAGAAAGCCCGATTCCCGCCCATCCTCTGGCCGGCAGAGGTTCCTTGAGGAACACCACAGACAGGAGCGCGAGCGAAACTGGTGAGGCGGCGTTGAGCAACGAGGCATTGGTGACAGTGGTCTGCCGCAGGCCGTAGTAACTACAGCCCACCCCGACGAGGTAACCAACAAAACCCAGAAACACGAAACTTCCGACTAATTGCGGGCTCCATGAGACTTGCGACGCTTCGCGCCGGAGGTAGAGACGCAGCAACAGGGAGCCCAGCGTCATGCGAATAGCGCCGATGGTCAGAGGGGGAACACTCCGCAAGGCGACTTTTCCCGTGGGCATCAGTCCTGCCCACACCAGAGTAACCAACATCAACAATACGAAGGCCCGAGTCTC
Source organism: Deltaproteobacteria bacterium (assembly GCA_016200595.1). GTDB lineage: Bacteria > Desulfobacterota > Binatia > Bin18 > Bin18 > JACQEL01. Next base: position 3,014 of record JACQEL010000336.1, on the reverse strand, counting down.
ACGTGAGGATTGCATGAAGAGGGGCACTGTAACAGAAAGGCGACGAACCGGAAGCGGGGGCAAGAGCCAGTCGTGGTTCAGTTTGAACACAGCAATACAGAGACTGTCATTCTGAGCCGTAGCGCAGCGGAGGCGAAGAATCTCGCCAAGCACCGGTCGTGTCATGAGATTCTTCGGCCGGAGTTTATCCTGAGCGGAGTCGAAGGAGCCTCAGAATGACAATGTCGGGGTGAGGCGACGAAAAGTAAAAAACGACGAAAATGCACCACCACCCAAGATCCTCAGCCCTAGCTAGTCACTGTTTTCTCGCCAGCCCTTGGCGGTCAGCAGGTTTATCTGGGGGTGCTCCTGGCAAGAATCATAGGCAGCGGTTTCAACTGTCGCTTCAAAGGGTCGAGCATCAAGCCCAGCGCCTCCAGAGTGAGCGCTCCTAAAAGCGTGCTGTCCTCTGATTCTCCAAAAATAACGTCGGCGACTCCGATTTTTTCCCCGTACTTGAACAACGCCCCGCCTTTTTTCCGTACGATCTTTTCTCCATTGGCAAAAATAAACTCTTCTTTAGTGAGAGGTTTGATGCCCAGTTTCTTTAAAATCGCAGTTGGGACAACCGAGTAAATCGCACCAGAGTCAACCAAGAACTCCACTGATTGTCTAATCTTCGGATTAGCTGGATTAGCGACTTCGATCTCTACGAAGGTGAGTCCCATGATGCCTCCAAGAGCTATCAGCTATTAGCTGTCAGCTTTCAGCTTCTGTCATCCTGAGCCCTTCGGCGGCGCTCAGGATAAACTCCGCGAAGGGTCTCGAATTGATGCGAGATTCTTCGCCTGCGGCTCAGAATGACATCATAGAAAAGCGTATTTAGACATTAGTTCTCTTTTGGCTGACTGCTGACCGCTGATTGCTGACTGCTTCCTCCTCGAAACGCTGGCATAACTTCCTTAGCGAACATGCGTACGCCCTCACGATCGTAAAGTCCGGGGCGACGCAGGTTGATAATGAAGTGGGTTACTCCGGCGTCGATATAAGCTTGGAGCTGCTGACGAATTGCTGCCGGGTCGCCGACCAAAATAGTTTTGCGCGCCTGTTCGATACTGACCTTGTTTTGTTTGGCGATGATTTCGAGCAGCGGTTGTACCTCGGTTGGGTCGGCTTTAACAAAAAGCGGCGTCAGCACCGAGCGCTCGATTTCTGCACAGTTACGGTGAATCTTCCGGCAGTCCCGTTCTAGGATCTTGCTCTTGGCGGCGATTTCCTCCGGAGTCATGCTGGGGATATTCCACATCTGCGCGTAGCGAGCCACGAGCGGCAACACGCGCTTCTCCCCAGACCCGCCGATCATGATGGGTGGATGCGGTTGCTGCACGGGCTTGGGCATAAAGGGCGCATTGACTAACGTGTAATATTGCCCTTTGAAGGATACCGTGGGATCGGCGCTCCACAGCTTGGTAATGACCTCAAGCGCTTCGGCTAATTGGCCGGTACGGTCTTTGACCGAGGGGAAAGGGATGCCGTAGGCTTGGTGTTCGCGCTCGAGCCAACCGGCGCCGATACCGAGAATCAGGCGGCCGTGGCTGAGGTGGTCGATGGTTGTGGCCATCTTAGCTAAGACCGCCGGATAACGAAATGTGTTATTGGTCACCAACGCGCCAATTTTGACGCGAGAAGTCGAAACCGCCATCGCTGCTAACAGGGTCCAGGACTCAAGATTCGGGCCGTCTGAGGGGCCCACACTCGGCAACAAGTGATCATTGAGCCATAAGGTGTCAAATCCCAAAGCTTCAGCTTCTTTCCAGACCTCCTGCATTTCCTCGATCGTGGTTTGTTGCGGGGCGACCTGGAGGCCGAAGCGAATAGTGGGCTTGGCCTCCTGGGCTGAAGCAAAGGCGCTCAGGATGAGGATACAAAAAGTGATCGACCAAACAACTCGACGTTTCATGCCATCCCTCCTCTCCTGCACGCCTACCATCTCTCTGGCTCGGGCACAAGTCATCATCAGGAAAAGCAGAGAAGGTCAAGAGGAGAAGCGGGCAGCGCGTTTCCCCTACGCCTATTCTTTGTCTTTGCTGAAAGCTGACGGCTGATAGCTGATTGCTTCTCTACGCCGCCCAAGTAAACGACGAGAAGTGACCGTTGGTGCCGCTGGTATCCCACGCCAGATTGTGGTCAGCGTATTTATACGCCCGCGATTGGGCCAGCGCGAGTTTCGGCGACACTGGATGGGCGGCGTTGGTTGCCCAGATAGGCTCATTTCCATCCCGCCCGGTGATTGCTGAGATATCGATCTCTAAAATGTTGGGGATGGTCAACCGTCGGTCATTTCCGTTCACCTCGAAAGCGATGGGCGTGGGCTTCACCCCGAGGAACTTGGTGACGAGACCGGCAAATATAGCGCCTGGAGTCCCGCCGGCTTTGCCGGAGAAGATGTTGCCGAGCGCGTCTTGTTGTGCAGCAGATCCCTTTTCATCCACGTATACGGCCGCAGTCCAATTGCCATTGCGCATCTTGCCGGGGCCGGGGAAGGATACTACAAGTACGGCGTTCAGACCATTCAGGCTAATCTGTCCGTACGTCCCGTTGTTGATGTGAAAGGCCAAAGCCGCGTCGCAGCGGTCGCGCGGAGTTGACGCCTGAACGAGACAGGCGCAGATCAAATCACAATTGCACGATTCAAAATATTCGCCGGCGATAGTCCACTTTTCCGCCATAAGATCCTCCTCTGTGAGCGCTTGACTGGTCTACCACTTTGGCTGCTCTGCGACAAGCTAGTAGTTCACTGCAATAAGGCTGAGGGATGTCATTCTGAGCCGGAGCACTGCGAAGGCGAAGAATCTCGCTCTACTAGCGACTGAACATGATGCCCTCGTTCCCAGGCTCTGCCTGGGAACGTAAAATGTGGCAGAGCCACGACCACATGGCATACCCAGGCAGGGCCTGGGCATGGGAAAAGGGTTGATGCCCTCGTTCCCAGGCTCTGCCTGGGAACGCAATGGTGGCAGAGCCACGACCACCCG
>JACQEL010000022.1 GCA_016200595.1 Deltaproteobacteria bacterium | reverse complement strand
GCTCATCTTATGACACAATTATCGATCAGTCGGACATCTCCCACCCACACGGCTAAGGCCAAAAGCGTCGGGCCCGACACTTCGGCCACTTCTTCCAGGGTCTCCGGGTGGCAGAGGGAAATATACTCTATTCGCACTCCACCTTCGCCCGTGATGATTTCTTGCACGGCCTGGAGAACTGAGGAAGCCTGCCGCTCTCCGTGCGCGACCAGGTCCTGAGCCCTATGCAACGCCCGAGCCAGGCACAGGCTTGTTTGCCGCTCAGTCGGACTCAAGCGGGCATTACGCGAGCTCATAGCTAGACCATCAGGTTCACGTACGGTCGGCATGGGGAGGACCTCCAAGTCGAAGTTCAGATCCTTGACCATACGCTTGATCACAACACACTGCTGAAAGTCTTTTTCTCCAAACAGGGCGAAATGTGGCTTAGTGATATTGAACAACTTAGCCACCACTGTAGCAACCCCGCGGAAATGGCCGGGCCGGAACGCTCCACACAGAGGCTGGCTGACTTTGTCCACCTCTATCGCAGTCTGAAAGCCCTCCGGATATATCTCTGGAGCGTTAGGGTAGAAGAGCACATCAGTGCCAACCTCTTCCAGCATCAACTGGTCTTGCTCGAGACTGCGCGGATACGTAGCAAAATCCGCTTGCTGATTAAATTGCATGGGATTAACGAAGATCGACACAATCACCACATCTCCCCGCTTCTTCCCTTCCCGCACTAAACTCAAATGACCTTCGTGGAGAAACCCCATGGTCGGGACAAAGGCAATCGTCTTGCCTGCCAACCGCCTAGCTTCCGACCAGCGCTGCATATCGGTAATGTGGCTGATGATTTTCATAAGCAGCAATCCACAGCAAACAGTACCCTGCCCTTCAACCCTCCAGCCTCTAATGAAACGAATGCTCATCCTGAGGAAATACCCCGCTCCGCACCTCATTGATGTAGGCATTGACCGCCTGAGACACAATTTCTTGTAAATCGGCGTAGCGTTTCACGAACTTTGGCGCAAAGCGATCGCTTAAACCAAGAAGATCGTGCATGACGAGAATTTGGCCATCGCAATAGGGCCCAGCCCCGATGCCAATCGTCGGGATCGGTAGTCGATCCGTGATCTCATGAGCCAGATCCATCGGCACGCCTTCGAGGACTACCGCAAAAGCGCCAGCCTCAGCCACCGCCTGAGCGTCTTCCAGGAGACGTTCGCGTGCGCCAGGCTGACGACCCGCTTTTTTCCCCTGCACCTTGAATCCACCCATACGGTGCACCGATTGCGGGGTCAGACCGATATGACCCATGACCGGGATGTCCACGTTGACAATCGCCTTGATCACCCGGGCGACGTTCACTCCCCCCTCTAGTTTCACCGCTTCGGCACTGCCCTCTTTGAGCAGCCGTCCGGCATTAGTAATCGCATCGCAGATACCTGCCTGGTAAGACAGGAAGGGCATATCGCCAACCACCAGTGCTCGTGGTCTGGCCCGCGATACCAGCTTGAGGTGGTAGACCATCTCGTCCATAGTAACCGGCAAGGTAGTAGCGACCCCTTGGACAACCGTGCCGAGCGAGTCGCCGACCAGCAGTACGTCAATGCCGCAGGCATCGAGGATGCGGGCAAAGGGGTAATCGTACGCTGTCAGGGCAGTGATCTTCTGCCCCGCTGTCTTCAGGCGTTGAACTTCTGGGACAGTGACTTTAGACGACAGGTTGGCTGACATGGCAGAGCCCTCCTTAAGACCGGGTCGGAGGACCGGGCAGAGGCAGGAAAATCGGAACAACAGGGCCGGGGGCTTCCGGTCGATCAGCGTCTATCCCGCGCCTCTTCGCCGTTCCCTGGTTTCCCGCTATTCTCTGGTCGCTCTGCACTGTCATCCGTCTCGGTCGAATTATTAGAGATCCGAGCGGTCTGTTTCTGGTCTCTTCCTGCGGGATCAGCCTGCTGGGTCGACGACTTCGCCGCCCGTGATTGAGCCTCCCTCGAGCTCCTCTCCACCTAAACGAGCCACAGGAAGTTACCCGGCGTGCAGATAGCACATTTTTATTTCACTTGTCCAGTAGGCATTTTTTGCCACCTTTCCTCCTTCTTCATCCCTGCTACTATGCCCGGCTATGCAGCCCCGCGACATTATTGGTCGGCGCTTCATGGTCGGCATTCCGCATCCCACCTTGGACGGCCATACGCGCCGGTTACTGCAAGAGTTGCAGCCTACTGGAGTGATCTTATTCCGCCGCAACTACCGAGACCCAGAAACGCTGGCCGCGCTATGTACGGAAGTTCACTCCTTGTTCTCTGATTACTCTCTGCTCATCGCGCTCGACCACGAAGGGGGTCGGGTGCACAGACTGCAGCCGCCGTTTACGCATTTCCCACCGGCAGCTACTCTCGGCCGGATTGGTTCTCCCGATCTCGCGCGACGAGTGGGTTTCGCCATGGGACAGGAACTCAGCAGTATCGGCATCGACATCGACTTCGCGCCAGTGTTCGATGTCCTGACCAACCCGCGCAATACAGTAATCGGCGATCGCGCTTTTGCCGCAGATCCGCAGGTCGTTGGACTCTTAGGCTGCGCCGTGATGCGCGGGCTGCGTGAGGGAGGAGTCATTCCGTGCGGGAAACATTTCCCTGGTCATGGGGCGACGCTTATCGATTCGCATGACGACCTGCCGCGCGATGAACGCGGAGAAGCGGACTTCATGCAGACTGACCTTGTTCCGTTTCGTCGAGCGATCGCCGAAGGGGCAGAAATGCTTATGACCGCACACGTGCAGTATCCAGCGCTTGATGCCAGCCTGCCAGCCACTCTCTCGCCTGTGATCATAGGCGAGTTGCTGCGGCGGAAACTTGGCTTTCAAGGAGTAGTCGTCACCGACGATCTAGACATGGGAGCGATTATCCGTCACTTCACCATCGAACAGGCAGCGGTGGACGCCCTCCGTGCTGGAGCCGATTTATTGTTGGTCTGCCACAAGCTTGAGCGAGCGATAGTGGCACGAGACGCCTGCATTCGCGCCCTGAGTAACGGCACCCTAGCATCTCAGCGGATCGAGCAAGCAGAACAACGAATTGCGGTCCTCAGGCAAACGCAGCGCCATCGGCAACCTCGGACGATGACACTCATAGACACCCCGGAACATCAGCAACTAGTGGAAGAGATTCGGCAGCGGGTAGTTTAGAAAAGTGGGGCTGGAACCAAAAGCCCTCACCCCAGCCTTTCCCTCGTATGCGAGAGAAGGAGAAAAAAGACACCCGACGCTTCACGTCCTTTCCTTTTCGCCTTTTTCCTTTTTCGCCTTTCCCCCTTTTCTGACAAGCTCGGACAAGCTCTGGCCAAACGGGTCACGCGCGATCCCCCGCTCGGTCACGATCGCGCTGACGAGCTCGTGTGGGGTCACGTCAAAGGCTGGATTCGCGACACGAATGCCTGTGGGAGCAATCTGTTGACGCAAAACGTGCGTTACCTCGCGAGCCGCTCGTTCTTCGATCGGGATGAGTGCTCCAGAGGCACAGTGCAAGTCGATCGATGAGGTGGGCGCAGCCACGTAGAATGGCACCTGATGCCGTGCCGCCAAGACAGCCGTCGTGTAGGTGCCGATCTTATTCGCCACATCGCCATTGGCCGCAGTACGGTCAGTCCCTACTACAACACAGTCGATTGCCCCTTTCTGCATGAAATGGCCAACCATGCTGTCCGTAATGAGAGTAGCCGGAATGCCGAGTTTGCTGAGCTCCCACGCGGTCAGGCGCGCCCCCTGCAGAAAAGGTCGGGTCTCAGGCACGAACACTGAGACCTTTTTCCCTTGTTCCCAAGCCGCACGGATTACCCCTAAGGCCGTCCCATAACCAGCTGTGGCCAACGCGCCCGCGTTACAGTGAGTGAGGACGGTCGCGCCTTTGGCAATCAACGTTGCGCCATAGCGTCCCAGGCGTCGATTAGCGGCAATATCTTCAGCGTGTATCTGTAGCGCTTCGCGCTCCAAGTGCTCACATATAGCCTCGCGACCGAGTGCGCGGGTACGCGCATACACCCCGCCCATACGCTTAATCGCCCAGAACAAGTTCACTGCGGTCGGTCGGGTGGCAGCAAAGACCTGGCACAAGCGCTCAAATTCGGCCGGATTATCGATTCTCTTTAATTGCCGAGCGCCAAGGGCAATGCCCAGAGCGGCCGCTACGCCGATGGCTGGCGCGCCGCGGATCACCATGTCCTTGATCGCCCGGGCTACGCCCCGATAGTCGCGATATGTCCGATAGACCTCTTGCGTTGGCAGCAAACGCTGATCAAGCATCACCACCGCCCCATCCTGCCACTCGATAGTAAAAAAACTGCTCACGCTCCCACCTGTGGAGCAAACAGTTGCACGCCGGTTGCCGGTTTCCAAGCTGCTACGGTTTCATCATCTGGCAGGCGTTTGATGACAATCTCATCCGGTTCTTCGTCTGTGTTTAACAAATGCAGCGCTCGCCCGTTTTCCAGCCAAGTATCAACGACGAGTTGGGCTACGGTCTTGCGTTTATCATCCGAAAGCTCTTTCCACTTCTCGGTGACTTTGACCGTCACGACCTTGCCGTCGAGTTGTACCTCCATGCCGAAATAGATGTCGGCCCAGAGGCCGTTGGATAACTGCGAATCCACCCGGTGGACACAGGTCCATAACGATGGATTCGTGCCTGCCGGCAGATCAGCCGGAGGGGGGGTCTCGCCCGACATTTCCTCAGGACCGTTGAACTGAGGGACCTGCTCTTCTGCAGGCTGGTGAAATTGACGATAGGACAGCACTGCGGCAACGACGATAAACACAACCAGTATAGGCATCTTACGCACCGCCGTGCCGAATCCACGAAAGATTTTCCCAAGCGTACTGAGGAGACCCGTCTGAGAAGATGAAGTCGGTGACGACATGGCGGGAATGTAGCACATCGTTGGGCTCCTACTGAAGGCCACTCGTGACCTTTCTCTTCCGCTTGCGGGACAATACCGACTGCGCAATCCGCACCTCATACGGTGAGGAGGAACAGACCTCGAGGCCCGCTCAATCACGCTCACTCAGCCGTAATTCTGTTTCCTTTGTATTGAGTCTCCGATCCCGGACCGCTATAAACAGCACAATCGGTCCATCGAGGGGCTCCTGTTCATACTGGAGCTGAATCCATAATCCCTAACCCGGCCTCACGGCCAAGAGAGGAGCGACGTCATGCAGAGACTCCATCCGGGAAATCCCTTCCCGACCATTACAGGTACGAAAGTAGGCGGAGGGACGGTCACCTTACCTGCGGATATAGCGACCGCCTATAGTGTGATCCTCGCCTACCGAGCCTACTGGTGACCGTTTTGCGATCAGCAGTTAGCTGACTTTCAGGCTCACCTCGACGCATTCACCGCGCAGCACATCTCTCTCTACGCCCTCTCAACTGACCCCCTCGATAAAGCGCAAGGCACGGTAGACAAGCTGACATTGACGTTCCCGGTCCTCTACGGTGTAGATGGCCCGCAAACTGCCGAAACCTTAGCCTGTTGGTACGAAGAGAAGCGGAACATCCTCCAACCCGCAGCTTTTATTATCGATCCGCAGCGAAAGCTGCTCAATGTCACATATAGTTCTGGCCCGATCGGCCGTCTGCGTGCCCAAGACGCGCTGGGTCTCATCGGCTTCTACGCCAAGCAAAACATCTCCGTCTCCACGGTCGATTCCCAGCGGGGATGGACAGCCAATGTGGTAGGGGGCTAGAGGAAGCCGAAAACAGCAGTCAGACACCCCCCGCAAACTGGCAAGCGCCATGCCATCACCAGCGAATGGCAACACAGAACCTCTCCGTCGCTCAATAGGACGAGGGAGCACTACCATGCGGACTCAAAATCCGTCTGTGAATTCTCTCACTGCGTGATAAGAAGAAATAACAGAGACGATATAGCAGGAGAATTCCGCTTCCTGCTGGTATCGCCTCTTTCGTTATATCTCACCGTATTTGTTCTTATCTCGACCTTTACAGTAAGTAGTGGATAAAGTCGTAGGACCACGACTTGCCTCTGGGATAGATGGACATGCCTCATGTCTCCTTTCTGTTCTGGTCTTTCGCCTTCGCTCGTTGCCGCCGCGGACTCGTCGCACCCCCGCGTCCAATCTTTGCCATGTGGGCCCGGTTCCGACTGATCGCACGGCCGCCTTTTTTGCCGGCCTCCCGCGCTTCTTCAGAGGTAAATATATGCGCCTTGCCGAGACGGTGAGCCGTCTGGCCACCGAGGCGCCGAATCTCGCGCGCTTTCTCAGGGTCTATGGAGGCCAATCCCTGTTTGCCTTTAGTGTCTTTGTCTCTCATGCTCCAGGTCCTGTTTTGTCAAAAGGTACAAGAAGCTTGCCAGCGGGTGGTCGCAAGACGGGGGCCGCAGAAGGCCGGAGTCGGTAGGGTGGTTTGTGCAGCAGTCTTCGACCAAGTGAAAACACGCCCCAGGCTTCCCAAAGCGCCGCTTCTCTCTTCTTCAAGAAGCGGCATGCAAAAATTGGTAACATTCCGTGCAGACCAGAGGCCGGTTTTTGCGGGGATCCAGCCACCCGTCCGCACGGTCGCAAGACATTTATCTTGGTCCTCCTTTTGCTTCAGCAAGCGTTCTCATTTTGTTTTCTTCCCCGGATGGGCCAGTACGAGTAAACCCCTCTCGGCTGGCCCGGACATTTGCGGTGAGACGAAATTGAGCCGGTCTCTCTAACCGTTCTTCAAGCCTCCTCACCTGACTCCTAGAGGAGCAATCCTTGCCGGTGGCGCCATGAGGAGGCGTTTTGGGTCTGGGAAGCTCCCTGGGGAGGAAAGGGAGTAGGCAATGTCAGCAATGTTTGTCATCGGCAGTCTCACAGTGGTGGCAACGGGCGGATGGGCTTGGCGGGCATGGAGAAAAAAGAAGCAGGCCGTGCAGCCGGTCAATCCGTTGCAGGATCTCCGGTTTCCCACCCTCGATGGCATACCAGCAGACCGCCCCAAGGAGAAACGCTGAAGAAACCCTATTGTTCGATTCTGCTTGGCCTATTGGACGGGCTGGCGCATGTACAGCAAGGTTCTCTTCCTTACATGGGACAGGATCAATCTTGATGAGCTGCACACCTCACTAGCTATCCAGATTGCCCTATGGTGATCCATCGGAATGGCCCACGAATCAAAGATATTCGTGGATCGTGGGAACGGGCTTGTCGAGAAGCCGGGCTATCAGGTAAGATCCCCCACGACTTTAGCAGGACGGCTATCAGGAACATGGTGAGAGCAGGCATTCCCGAGCGAGTAGCAATGCAAACAGCTGGGCCTAAAACCTGAGACGTCTTTGATCGCCACAACATTCTGTCCGAAGGCGACTAGAAAGAGGCTGCTCAGAAGCTCAGTTAACGGTTATCAGCCCAAACACTGACAAAAACAAGGACAATCACCCTTCCTGAACAAGCGCGACCTCACCTAAGTCATTGATCTTACGATCCTCTATGCTCTGAGAGAGAGATAGAAATAGCCGGTGGGTAGCTAGAGGTAGTTGAACAGCACCGCGGCAAAGCGGCTCCAGTAATAGTTGCCCGTGCAGAGACACAACAGCTCAGACTTCATTAGTCCGTCATACAACAACCTTCCGTACCATTCAGAAATCGAGCGCTTTGGCATAGTCTACTGAGAACCAGCGCTCGGGCCGGATGCGTACGAGCCTATTCTCCTCACGTGTGTCGGCGCCACCGGTCATCATGATGAATCGATCGCCCCGTTCGCGCCCGAGATAGCGATGGGCCAACGGGCGCACATCGCGTTCCATCTCGGATTTCTCTACGGCAACGACGGACCCTTCCACACTCACGTACTTATAGGGCGGTTGTTCGTCCTGTACGCACACACTGACACGACAGCCTGGACGTAGCAGTTGTCCCTTCCGGGAGTTGTGTGCAGTCACAAAGCGCAACTCCCCACCTGGCTCGTAGGCGTACCAGATCGGAATGGTCAGCGGGCCACACCCAGGGTCAGCAATACTCACGATGCCAACGTGAAGTGCGGCGAGGAATTCTTGCTGTTCTTGCCGTGTCATAGCTGTGGACATAGGTCGAACCTCCATTGTGAAGTGAGTCACTATGACTCGTTCTCCTCACGAGAAACGGTAGCATACTACACTACTATTCGGGCTACAGCGGCATTGTTTGACAACCCGCAGCCTCGTGCCGCACAATCGCGCCTATATCTGAGGAGCCACTCCCGCCCGGAGCCGCCGAGACGTGCGCGCTGGCGGCCATTATGTTCACGGACATGGTGGGTCGTCCGCAGGAACTCCTGAGACAAGGCGATTCTTCTTGCTCTTGGGGAGGGGGAGGAGTAAAGAGGCCCCATGCGGTGTGCGAACTGCGAGTGTGAAAATCCGGAGGGCACGAAGTTTTGTGGCGAGTGTGGCACCCCACTCACGCGGCGGTGTGCGGGCTGCGGAGCGGAGAATCCACCCCGCTTCAAATTCTGTGGCGAGTGCGGAGTTCCCCTTGCTCCCCAAGCCCAAGCAGTTGTCAGTTCTCAGTTGTCAGTTGCCAGTCTCCAGCACCTAGCACCTAGCATCCAGCCCCCAGACGCTGGACTCCGGACGGCAGGCCCCGGACGCTGGACTCCCGCACATCTCGCTGAACGCATTCTCGCCGAGCAAGCGGCGATGGAGGCGCGAGGAGCTACGGAGGGTGAACGCAAGACCATCACCGCCCTCTTTGCCGACATTAAGGGTTCAATGGACCTGATCGAAGATCTCGATCCTGAAGAAGCCCGCCGTATCATTGATCCCGCG
>JACQEL010000335.1 GCA_016200595.1 Deltaproteobacteria bacterium | reverse complement strand
CATGCGTCGCCCCTACAAACCGACACCATTCCCCTGCTTGCTGCCTTCCTGTCCCTCCCACACTCTGATCGCTATCTGCCTCTCACCCTGACTCCCCAACGACAAAAGCAAAAGACCCTGGAAGCTCTACTCGCCTGGCTTCTGGCCGAGGCCGCCAAGCAGCCACTACCCTTCATCGTGGAAGACTTACACTGGGCCGACCCTTCGACGCTGGAGTTTCTCGGTCTCCTCATCGATCAGGTGCCGACGGCTCGCATTCTCACCGTCCTCGCCTTTCGCCCGGAGTTCATCCCGCCCTGGACCCTGCGCTCGCACATGACCCAACTCACGCTTACGCGCTTACCGCGCAAACAGGTGGAGGTGATGGTCGAGAAAGTGGCAGCTGATAAAGTCCTCCCAGCTGCGGTGATCCAACAGATTGTAGCCAAGACCGACGGGGTGCCTCTCTTCGTCGAAGAATTGACCAAAACAGTGCTGGAGACAGGTCTGTCTGTAGGGGCGACGCATGCGTCGCCCTTGCCGCTGGCGATTCCCACCACCTTGCACGACTCCCTCATGGCCCGGCTCGACCGGCTGGGAACAGCCAAAGAGGTGGCGCAACTGGGAGCCACCTTGGGGCGAGAGTTTTCCTATGAGTTGTTGCAGGCGGTCTCGTCGGTAGACGAAGTGACTTTGCAGCAGGCCCTAGCCAAGTTGGTCACAGCCGAGGTTCTCTACCCGCAAGGGTTACAGCCACAGGCACGCTACCTCTTCAAGCATGCCCTGATTCAGGACGCTGCCTATCAATCTCTGCTTAAGAGCACGCGCCAGCAGTACCATCAACAGATTGCTCAGGTGTTGGAGGATCGGTTTGCAGAGACCGTTGAGACCCATCCTGAACTTGTAGCTCATCACTACACGGAGGCAGGTCTTGTTAGACAAGCCATTCCTTATTGGCAGAGGGCGGGGCAGAAGGCCGCGGAGCGCTCAGCCAATGTGGAAGCGATTGCTCACCTCACAAAGGGACTAGAGTTACTCAAGACTCTGCCAGACACTCCCGAGCGTGCCCAGCAAGAGCTTATGTTGCAAATCGCTCTGGGCGCTTCGCTACAGGCCACCAAGGGCTATGCAGCTCCAGAAGTGGAACAAGCCTACACCCGGGCGCGAGAGTTGTGCCGGCAGGTGGGAGAGACCCCTCAGCTCTTCTCTGTATTGCTTGGACTGGGAGCGTTTTATTTCACGCGGGCGGAGCTACAGACGGCGCGCGAGCTAGGAGAACAGTGCCTCGCTTTGGCCCAAAGGATACAAGACCCGGCCCGTCTCGTGCCAGCTCACTATCTGTTGGGGATGACTTTACTCTATCTTGGAGAGCCTGCCTCTGCTCGAAAGTACTTTGAACAGGGGATTGCTCTCTACGACCCTCAGAAACACCGATCCCATACCTACCGTGCCGCCGTACAGAACCCTGGGGTCAGTTGCCTGTCTTATGCAGCCTTTGCCCTGTGGTGTCTGGGCTATCCGGACCAGGCCCTGAAGCGGAGCTACACGGCGATCACCCTGGCCCAGGAGTTGGCTCACCCCTTTAGCCTGGCTTGGGCCTTGAGTAATCCTACTTCAGTCCATCAGTTCCGCGGCGAGGCGCAGGCAGCCCGGGAGCAGGCAGAGGCGTCGATGGTGCTTTGCAGGGAACATGGGTTTCCGCTCTTCTTGGCGTCGGGAACTCATATGCGGGGCGTGGCATTGGCCGAGCAAGGAGAAGTAGAGGAGGGAATCGTGCAGATGCGCCGGGGCTTGTCTGCTTGGCGGGCTACAGGGGCAGAGATAGCGAGGCCACCTTTGCTTGCCTCGCTGGCCGCGGCGTATGGGAAAACAGGGCAGATAGAGGAAGGACTAACCGTGCTAGCCGAGGCGCTATCTGTGGTAGATAGAAGCGGAGAGCGTGTTTATGAGGCGGAGCTGTATCGGCTCAAGGGAACGCTAACGCTGCAAAAGTTTCAAGTTTCAGGTTCCAAGTTTCAAGTTCCCCCCAACACCCAGCACCTAGCACCCAACACCCAAGAAGAAGCCGAAGCGTGCTTTTTGAAGGCCATCGACGTTGCCCGCCGGCAGCAGGCGAAGTCGCTGGAACTGCGGGCGGTGATGAGCTTGGCGCGGCTGTGGCAGCAACAGGGCAAGAAGGAAGAAGCCCGGCAGATGCTGGCGGAGATCTACAACTGGTTCACCGAAGGGTTCGACACAGCAGACCTGCAAGAGGCCAAAGCATTGCTTGAAGAGCTGAAATAGCAAATATTGCTAACCTTCGTTATCCGGCGTAGGGTGCTCAACAGGTTATACGGCAAGGAGTCCAGTCGCTATGAACGTGTCTCTTACCCCCGAGCTTGAAGAACTCATCAGCCAGAAAGTCAGTAGTGGTCTCTACCACTCTGCCAGTGAGGTCATTCGGGAGGCGTTGCGTCTCCTCAAGGAACAAGACGAGCTGCGGCAATTTCGCCGCGAACAGCTTCGCAAGGAGGTTGCCATCGGCCTGGAACAGCTTGACCGTGGTGAAGGTATTCCTGGAAAGGCCGTGTTCGAAAAACTTCGGCAAAAAAGCCGTGCCCGCCGAAAGGGTAGAACATGAGCAGCCTCGTCTTCTCTCCCCAAGCAGAGCAGGATCTCATCGACATTTGGGATTTCATTGCACAAGACGATATTGACGCCGCGGACCGCGTTCGCGATGACATCGAACAGAAATGCGAGACTCTTGCTCAGACGCCTGGGATGGGACGTGCGCGCGATGAACTTGTCCCGTCCCTGCGGAGCTTCCCCGCAGGCAAATACGTTATTTTCTACCGACCCATCGAAGACGGTATTGAGATTGCCCGGATCCTACATGGGGCGCGGGATCTCAAGAGTATCTTTGAATAAGCTTGCAGCAAGGAGGGGAAACCTATGACGACCATCTATCGTGCCGATACCATCGGCTCGCTACTCCGCCCAGCCTACTTAAAGGAAGCCCGGCAGGCATGGATGGCTGGCACCTTACCCACACGCGAATTTAAGAGGATCGAAGATCGCGCCGTTGATGAAGCGATTGCCCTCCAAGAAAGGGCTGGGCTCGAAGTCGTGACTGACGGTGAAATGCGTCGTATCATTTTCACCGGTACTCTCACTGAGGCCATCGACGGCATTTCTTCTGTCCCCTCTCCCGCTTGGCGCTGGCACGGACAGACGCCACAAGACGATATGGAGTTCCAGGCGCCGATAAGTGTCACTGGCAAGATTCGCCGCCGTCGCTCGCTGGCCACCGAGGAATTCGCCTATGCTCGTGGCAAGACCAGCAAGCCGCTCAAAATGACGCTGCCTAGTCCACTCATGCTTGCCCTCTTCTGGTCGCCTGAGCACTCGACTGCTGCCTATAGTGATCCCTTCGCCCTCTTTGCCGATGCGGTGGACATCCTTCGTCAAGAAGTGCGCGAATTGGCCGGCCTTGGCTGTCAGTACATCCAAATTGACGCGCCTGAACTCGCGACGCTGGTCGATGAGTCCCAGCGTCGGGCGACTTATGAGGCGCGTGGGATCTCACCCGAACGTATGCTCGGCGAAGGGATCGATATGCTCAACGCTGTTGCCGATGCGCCAGGCGTCACGTTTGGCTTGCATATGTGCCGCGGGAATAACGCGGGGCATTGGATGAGTCAGGGTGGCTACGAAGTCATCTCTAAGCAAATCTTCCAGCGGGCCAGCAAGTACGACCTCTTCTTACTGGAATATGATGACTGGCGGTCCGGCTCGTTTGAGCCTTTGAAAGATATTCCGCGGGACAAGACAGTCGTTCTCGGCCTCGTCTCGACGAAGAAGAACGAGGTTGAACCGCTTGACGGTCTCCTCGCGCGGATTAAGGAAGCGGGTCACTATTTCCCGCGCGAACAACTCGCGCTCTCTACTCAATGCGGGTTTGCTTCAGTCCTGCAGGGGAATCCCATCACCGAGGCGGCACAAGAAACAAAGTTACGGCTGGTTGTGGATGTTGCCCGTCGTATATGGGGTTGAGAAAAGTGTAAAACGTAAAAAGCTTTACACTCATTACTCGTTACTTATTACTCATTACTCATCATGCCACAGGTGTTCCAATGATCCGCACGACCGTTATCGGCAGCTGGCCTTTACCAGAGATGTACCGAGATCGCCTGCTTCAATACCATCGAGGCACCTTGCCGGAAATGCTTATTAAACCGACCCTTGTGGGTGCTGCGGAGATCGCCATTCGTGAACAGAAAGCGACTGGGATCACGCAACTTATGGGTGGCGAGTTTTTCGCTGAGGTCTTTATCCAGCATATCCCTCGCAAGCTGACCGGAGTGAAGTTGATAAAGCCGCAGGCCGCGGAGCTAAAATTCTACACCGACCTGGCGGAGTACGAACTGACT
>JACQEL010000334.1 GCA_016200595.1 Deltaproteobacteria bacterium | reverse complement strand
GGCAGCGAAGCAATCTTTTTATCTATCCTGGCTATCGCTTTCGAGTCATCGACGGACTGGTCACCAACTTTCACCTGCCACGCTCAACCTTGCTGCTCTTAGTCTCGGCCTTGGCCGGGCGCGAGTTGATTTTGCAAGCATATGCTGAAGCCGTGGCGCAGCGGTATCGATTTTATAGCTACGGGGATGCGATGTTGATTCTCTGATGCAAATTACCCTGCATGGGGTATGAGGTAGAGGCGAAGTATGAGCCCAGCAAAAGCGGCTGACCAGGGATTATGGGGAATCCGCTTTATCCTCGTGTGGTAAGACGTCCCACAGCGCACCGAGCGCAGTGTCGCGCAGGGGCGGATCATCAGTAGCCTGCAGTAGTGTTTCGATTATCTCGTCTGTACCTTGTCCAACTTGTCCGAGCGCGGCTGCCACCGCCTTGCGTACTGCTTGGTTCTCACTCTTATCTCGTAGGATATTGAACAAGGTCGTTACCACCCCAGGTCTTTCTTGCCCTACATTGGCCAATGCCGATGCTGCCTGCCTGCGTACCTCTTGGCCCTCGCTCTTGTTTTGTAAGATGTTGAGCAAGGTCACTATCACCTCGGGCTCTTTTCGCTCAATTCGCCCTAGTGCTCGTGCTACCTGTTCGCGCACATACTGCTCTTCACTCTGGTCTTGCAGGATATGAAGCAAGGTAGGAACCACCTCAGACGCCTCTCTCTTTCCTAATACCCATGCCGCGCCATCGCGTGCCTGCCCGTACTCGTTCTTGTCTTGGAGGATGTCGAGCAGAACCGTGGTTGAAGGCTCTCCTTGTCCTAATTGTTCTAGCGCAAATGCCGCGTTCCAACGTCTCAAGCCATCTTCGCTTCGGTCTTGTAGGATAGCGAGGCGGGGTGTGACCACCTGAGGCTCTGTTTGTCCTAAAGCAATTGCCACGCTGCTGAGCAACCAGGGATCTGTGCTTTTGTCTCGCAGGAGAGTAAGCAGGGTCGTGACTACCTCAGCTTCTCCTCGACCAATTTGTCCTAAGGCAGCCGCCGCTCCTTGGCGTACAAGGCCGTCTTCACTCCCATCTCCCAGGATGGAGAGAAGAGTCTCTACCACCTCAGTTTCTCCTTGACTCACCCGCCCTAAAGCAGATGCTGCACTCGATCGTACCACCCTATCCTCGCTCTTATCCCGCAGAATAGTGAGCGAAGTCTTCACCACTTCAGCCTCGCTACGACCGACTTGTTCTAAAGCCGAAGCGGCAGCCCAACGGGTCCCTCGCTCCTCAGTCCTGTCTCCCAGGAGGGTGAGCAGAAAATTACAGATGTCGTGACTGACGCCACTGCCATTCAAATGGCTGAAGATTGGTGTAATTTCAAAGCGCAGGTGAGCGAACGGCGGATGCCGCCACAGTGCGAACAGGGCATCACAGATGCGTCGGCTGAGCTGTAATTGGACTGGCACGCCGTCACCGAGGCAGCGTGCAGCGAGCAGTAGATCGTGGATACTGAGCAGGGTGTCTTTTACCTCCGCCTTTTCTAGTTGGTCTCGTCTGAACACACGTTGGATAAGTCCAAATAGGCCACTATGCCCTCTTTGTTGGTCATGCCATAACACCGACGCATGCTGCAGGAGGTTGTCAAAAGAACCATGCGCGTTGAGGATATTTTCAATGAACCCAGCGGCATAATCCCCGCGCAGGCAACCGGCGGTGAGCAAAACGACTTCGCGCCAACGTGGATGGTGAAGACGAGGCTTCAGCCGCTCGAAACCATCTTTGCGCTCACTCAGGAACCGAGCTGCGAGATATTCCTGGATGCTCAGGTGTAGGAAGCTGAACTCATCGGGTGCGCGTTCGACTAACAAACCCATCTGTTCACGTACCAGATTCACGAAGTCCCGCGCTAGCATACGCGCATCTCCGGCAGAGCCGTCTGCTGCGAACTGCTCAACCACACGGGCTTCGAGTTCTTCTCGGTTGATGAGTCCTGTCGGTTTGTTTTCGTGCATCCAGTATGTGACCGGCGCGAGAATATGGACGACGAACTCTTCGTCCAAGCGCCGCTCCCCAAGGCGAAGATCAATCGGCCGGCCAGACAAGCTGCGAGCGAGATTCCAAGTCTCAGCCAGCGCTTCGACACAAAGGCGATACAGGTCTGTGCGGCGGTTCGGCAGGCGTGTGCCTTGATGATGAATCAGCGCCAGCAGTGTCAGCAACAAGGGGTTTGTTGCCAGCCGCCGTACCCCCGGATGGCCCGTGGCAGCAGCGACAAGACTGTCCGCCCGCAGCAGCGCGCGACGGCGCGCTTCGGATGACAATTCGGAGTGAGAGGGCAATCCTATGGATTCAAAAGCCAGCGACCACTGTTTGGCAAACTGCTTAATCGCCTCATCATCCAGCGGGGCAACGGTGAACGTTGTGAAGCCAGCAGGCAGCATCCCGGGTGCGTAGCCGGCGATACGGCTGGTGACGACAACACGAGAAGTCGGATAGGCACTCGTAAGCTCGATAACGGCGCGAGCGACAGCAGTGCGCTCGTTCGCCGTGAGCATCTCATCCAGTCCGTCCAAGAGAGCGAGCGTACGGCCACTGCTGAGCGCATCCTCGAACAGAGGCGAGAAGTCAGGTAAGCCTTGTTCTAAGAAATAGCGCGGCAGAAAGGCAGCGAGCGGCAGGTCGGGCTGGGTCTGCCGCGCCTCGGCAAACGCTGACAGCGGTACAAGAATGGGTAAACGGTCTTCACTGATCCCTAGTCGTTCCTGAACTTGCTGCCTGCCTTGCGCAAAGACCAGCGCGAGAAAACGGAGTAAGGTAGACTTGCCAGAGCCGGGGTCGCCCAGGACAACGAGATGGCGGTGCTGACGCGCGGCATCATTGAGCGCCACACGGCGCTCGAGGCGTTGAAGTTCGTATCTACGTCGGCCATCGGGAGTTGCTGATTCAGAGGTCGCAGGCAAGTCAAACGGCAGAGGGGAGTCTACAGTAGTTGTGGCTTGCAGCGGGACGAACACCTCGTCGAGCGGCAGTCGCACGACATTACGAAGCTGGAGGAGCCCGCGAAAATCCAGCCACTGATACGTTCGCATGACATAGTCGCAGTAACGTCTGCGTAGCTCATTCAGCGTAGCTGGTGCGAACAGACGCAAGCACGCAAGCATCTGCTGCCGTTCGACGGGGTCAGACGGCCAGTCGAACTCGAAGACATCGCTGCGCCACGAGAAGAAGTCCGGCGCGCCGTTTCCTATATCCCCCGGTGTCCCTGGGCGTACCCACAACACGATCGTGTAACCGCTCCAACGCAGTCGCTCACGGCCCCAGTTCATGGCCTTGAGTGCGGTGGTGCGCGCGTCCGGCGGCAAGTCGTCCAGTCCGAAGACGAACACTGCTGCCTTGCCTGACCGCGGCGGCAGAGTGCTCAAGTGGTGAGAGAGGCTCAGACGTTCGACCGATTCGGCGGCAAACGTCACCTCCTCAACCGCTACCTCATCCCCGAGCCGCAAGCGCACTTCTTCAACGAGTGCCCGCTCGGCTGCGACGTCCGGAGAAACAACAATGAGTAAGTCACACTTCTCCCCTTGATCGTCTTTGTCCACTCGTTGGTGTGTCGAGCGTACGGCCTGCAAAACCTCATGGTACTCTGGGGTCAATTGCGCCATGAGCTGCCGGCGTAGTTCATTCAGGGCTTTGGCTGCCTCAGGTTTCTCAATACTGTCTTTGCCAGCAATCTCGGCTTGTAGGGCGGCGGATTGGATCAGGCGGATCAGGTCCCGCATGACGCCGCCGCTGCCTGTAATGAGCATGGCGAGAGCCTCGTCGGCGATAACTCCTTGAGGTGTTAAGCCTAACGATTCCAGCCGTCGAAAGACAACCATCTGCATGACGTCGTAACCACGGTCATCAGGTTGGTTGTGATTGTCGCGAGCGTGCAACTTAACGTGAGGGAACGGCACGATGGGAAAACGAGTGCGTACTTCACCAAACTGTGGTGAGTAATAGAGGTCTAGAGGACCCGTATACAGTACGCTATACGCAGGGCTATTCAAAAACTTTTTCTCCAAGAAGTTGAGGCTGATGACATCGACGTCGCGCAGCTTATCGAGACCATCGACCAGCAGGATCAAAGGACGATCGGTTCTGCTCCGGACATCGTCAATGATCTGGTTGAGGACCTCGACCATGGCTTCGATCTGTGGTTCGACTTCGAGTTTCCGTACAACTTGAGTGTTGGTGCCTGAGGTGAAACGAAACGGCATGAATTTTTCCGCTATGGTTTGTACTATCATCTGCGAAGCTGCCGCTCCTACGGCTGCACCCACAGGTCCCGCAAGCGCTGCCCCACCAAAGACAACTAAGCCGCCCAGCAGTTTGTCAAGATTGACCATATATTTTGTATTTGCGGTATGCGTCTGGACGAGAGTTTCCAGGCCGCCTTTGAGGTTCTCTAGCAGTTGGCGGTCCGGCTGACGATCTTTTGGCAGCTCGGCGGCTGCCACCTTAAATATCGCTGCTCCCATCAGGAAAAGCACTTCTACCGGGTTGGCACGCTCGACATCCGTATTATCCGTCATGTCAAACCGCACGACCAAGGCGTCATATTGCTTCTGTAGTTCCGCTGCCAGTTTGGTCAGCTCCGAGCTTTTGCCGCTGGCGGGTTGACCAACAAGGATGTGTCGTCCTGGAAGTCGCTCGGGCGACAAGAGCCGCACGAGATATTCAGCTGTTCGGTTTGGGCGCTCGACAAACCATTGATCCAATCTACTGGGTGGTACAGGGTCGAATGGTGCAAAGGTATTGCCAATTGCTGCCCAGGTGCTTGGGGTCATGCCAACTTCCTCCTTGAGGATGCCTGTCTGCGCTTCCTGAGCAAGTATCATAGCGCAAGAAGACAGGTATTTCTTCATCTTTGACTCTCGGATCAGCACCGCGCGGAACTCTTCGGTGGTGTGGAGCCTAGGTGCTCGACCCACTTGTGGGGTTTGTTACTGTCTTCTCGAATGTGATTGAGTATGCGTTGCCACTCGGTCCCGTCGGTCGGCTGTTCGGCGGGGCCTTCACTCGGCACAAACTTGAGCGGCTGTTCAATTATCGCCACCACGTTACTATGCATGATATTCTTCAGCATGGCGTACGCAGAGGGGAGGCTCCCATGAAAGTGTTCGTGACTGGTGCGAGTGGCTTGGTTGGCTCAGCTTTAGTTCCCTATCTTACGACTGGTGGTCACCGCGTTACTCGTCTGGTGCGGTCACCGCCACGTCCTGGTGCCGCAGAGATTTACTGGGACCCGGCAGCTGGCGTTCAGGATCTGGGCAGTCTTGAAGGGATGGACGCGGTTGTCCATCTGGCCGGAGAGAATATTGCCGGCGGCCGCTGGACGGCCGCAAGGAAAGCAAAGATTCGTGATAGTCGCGTCATAGGCACGAGAACCCTCTGTGAGACCCTGGCACGACTCCCGCAGCCTCCCACAGTACTTGTCAGTGCCTCAGCCATTGGCTACTACGGCGACCGTGGGGCCGAACCCTTATGGGAAAACAGCGCGTTCGGCAGCGGCTTTCTCCCCGAAGTCTGCCGTGCGTGGGAAGAAGCGACCCAACCAGCGGTACAAAAGGGTATACGAGTCGTCCTCCTACGGATCGGTATCGTGCTGAGTCCTGCGGGTGGAGCGCTGGCCAAGATGCTCTTACCGTTCAAGCTCGGTCTCGGCGGAGTTGTCGGCAGCGGGAACCAATATATGAGCTGGATTGCGCTCGACGATGTCGCCGGCGCTATAGCTCACTCACTAGAGACTGATACGCTTCAAGGACCAGTCAATGCCGTTGCCCCGTTCCCTGTGACTAACCGCGAATTCACCAGGACTCTAGGGCGTGTACTGGGGCGTCCGACAGTGTTCCCTTTGCCTGCCTTTGGCGCACGTCTCGTGTTCGGCGAAATGGCCGATGCTCTACTCTTGGCGAGTACGCGCGTGGAGCCGAAACGGTTGCTCGCTACGCAGTATGGGTTTCGTTATCCAGAACTTGACGGCGCGCTACGGCACCTATTGGGAAAAGCATAATGACCTTTGAGTGGTCAGTCTGCGGCGATCAGTTGGCTGAGAGCGCTTTTGATTTGGATCTACCCAGGACTGAGTAGGGGTGCCACTGGCGGCTGGTCCCAATACTGTCCGGAATAAATTTACTGCACTGTGCCTCGGAGGCACACTGATATGGAGTGCGCCGGCCTGGACGGCGCTTTGGCTCCCGGGCGCTGAGGGTGAGCCCCGGGCCGTGTGGCCTGTGGCACGGCCCAGCCAAAGCGGGAGCGTGGCTCCCGCACTCCAAAGGGCAAAGCCCCAGTCTTGGGCACGAGACCGAAAAATTTCCCG
>JACQEL010000331.1 GCA_016200595.1 Deltaproteobacteria bacterium | reverse complement strand
GACGCTCAGTCGGTCTCTCGCTCAGTGATAATGAGAACCGGAAACGAGAATTTCTAAATCACTCCCTCCCGCTGTAATTCTTCCAACTCCGTCTCGCCGTAACCGAGCCATTTCCCATACACCACCGTATTATCCTGCCCCAACAGCGGAGCCGGCGTGCGGACACGCACTGGCGTGTGAGAAAACTTCGGAGCGATACCATAGTGAGTTAGTCTCCCTGCGGTTGGATGTTCAACCTCACACACCATGCCACGCTCCCGGAAGTGTTGTTCCTGGATGATGTCACCAAAATCGAGAACCGGCGAGGTGGAAATGCTGGCGGCGTTGAGGACGGACACCACTTCCTGTTTCGTGCGCGTACTTATCCACACAGCAGTCACCTGCTCGACAAGCGTTTCATTTTCTTTCCGCGCGGCGACGGTCGCCGTACGGGAATCGTTGATCAGCTCTGCACGGCCAATAATCCGGCACAGGCTTGCCCATTGTTTATCGTGCGCTACGGCGAGCATCACGTATCCATCTGTGCAGAGGAAACTGTTGCAGGGCGCGGTCGCAGGGTGACGATTGCCGTTACGTTGCCAGACCTCGCCGCACGTAGCGGCCTGCATCATCCCGCCCTCCGTAACCGAGAGAGCGCAATCCACCATCGCCACATCGACGTGTTGGCCTTCACCAGTGCGCAATCGTCGCACCAGAGCGGCGAGCGCCGCTTGAGCCGCTTTCACACCCGTGAGATAGTCCATACTGGCATATCCCGTTTTCGTTGGCGGCCCATCCGCTTGTCCAGTGATGGACATAATCCCACCCATGGCCTGCGCGTCGGTATCGTAACCAACTTTGTAGGACAATGGTCCCCACTGGCCTAAACAGGAAATCGACACATAGACAATATCCGGCTTCACGGCACGAATGTCCTCGTATCCGATATGCCAGGTGTCCAAAGCGCCGGGACGGAAGTTTTGGAGAATGACATCCGCATGCCGAGCCAACTGGCGAAAGATTTCTTGACCACGCGGATGGTGGAAATTCAAGGTGATCGCTCTTTTATTCCGATTAATGCTGAGAAACGGCGCGCCACGATCCAACTCCGGCGCATTGGGCACGCGCGGTCCAAACGCACGACAGACATCACCAGTTCCGGGCAGTTCGCACTTGATGACTTCAGCCCCCATATCCGCCAACTCTGCCGCAGCTACCGGCCCAGCATAAGTCGTGCACGCTTCGAGCACGACAATCCCTTCCAGGGGCCCAGAGGATGTGGGGTCCGCCTCTCGATAGAATTCGTCTTTAGTCATAGTCTTGCCCTTTTTTCTCAGGAGTAGCGTGCGCTGCGCGCACATCTGTAGCCCCAGCGCTTTCCCTTCGTGCGGGGTTGGAGCACCGCGGAGGCGAAGAATCTCGCCCTACGAACGACTGAAAATGAGATTCTTCGGCTTACAGCCTCAGAATGACAAGTGGGTAGGGGCGAAGCATTTGCGTGTCAGGCTCCTCCAGGCGTTGGTCTATACGGAGCAAATGCTTCGCCCCTACGGTGGACAGGCGCTAGTGGCCTGTGTACCAATCTCTTGCCTCCTGGTTTAGTGCGGTAGTTGCTCTGGTGAATAAGCGGGACCAGTGGCACACGGCGGCGAAGAAACGTTTACGTCTCTTGCAACGCAGGAGCGCACGGTTATTGTTGACAAATTTTCTGGACGGTATGGGGAGGATAAACGAAGATGGGCTGTCCGCAGTGTCAACACGAGAATCGCGACGGGGCGAAGTTCTGTAGCGCCTGTGGGGCGAAGCTAGACCTGAGCTGCTCGTCGTGCGGTGCGGTCAATGAGCCAAGCGCCGCCTTCTGCGACAACTGTGGCATGACACTGACCACAAAACCAAGGGCGAAACGGCGAAACGGGAAAACGGCGAAACGGAAAGCGACGCCGGACGCCGGACTGCGGACGCCGGACGCCAGCCCGGTAAGCTATACCCCTCAGCATCTCGCCGAACGGATTCTGGCCGAGCGGGAAGCGATGGCCGCCCGCGGCGCGCCCGACGGCGAGCGCAAAAACATTACTGCTCTGTTTGCCGATATCAAAGGCTCGACCGATTTGATCCACAACCTCGACCCCGAAGACGCTCGCGCCATTCTCGATCCCACCTTGCAATTAATGATGACCGCCGTCCATCGCTACGAAGGCTATGTCGCCCAATCGCTGGGTGACGGTATCTTTGCTTTGTTCGGCGCGCCCATCGCTCATGAAGATCATCCCCAGCGCGCCCTCTATGCGGCCCTGCTCATGCAAGAGGAGGGTAGAAAGCAAGCCGAGCGGTTGCGGCGGGAGAGAGGGATTAATCTGCAGCTGCGGGTGGGGGTGAACACCGGTGAAGTGGTGCTCCGTTCCATCCGCAAGGATGATTTGCACACCGATTACGTGCCGGTGGGGCAGTCCACGAACCTGGCCTCGCGCATGGAAACCCTGGCAACCCCAGGCTCCATTCTCGTCAGCCAAGCCACGCATAAACTCACCGAGGGCTACTTCGAGTTCAAACCCTTGGGCCCGGCCAAGATTAAAGGGTTCAGTGACCCTATTCACGTGTACGAAGTGCTGGGGGTAGGGCCACTGCGCACCAAATTACAAGTCGCCGCTCGCCGCGGACTGGCGCGCTTTGTCGGGCGCGAGAGTGAGTTGGCGCAACTCAAGCGCGCCCTAGACCAAGCGAAGACCGGCCACGGGCAGATTGTCGGCGTGATGGGCGAGCCCGGGGTGGGCAAATCGCGATTGTTCTACGAATTCAAACTCCTGGGCCCACAGGGGTGTCTGATATTGGAGACTTTCTCGGTGTCGCATGGCAAAGCCTATCCCTATCTGCCGCTCATTGATCTATTGAAGAACTATTTTCAGCTCTCCCTCCAAGATGACGACCGCCAGCGACGGGAGAAGATCACTGGCCGCGTACTCATGCTGGACCGAAGTCTAGAAGATATTATTCCGTATCTGTTCTTCTTGCTGGGAATCGCCGAGCCCACCTCGCCTTTACAGCAGATGGACCCTCAGATTCGCCGCCAGCGGATCTTCGAGGCCATCAAGCGCGTCCTCCTGCGCGAGAGCCTCAGCCAGCCGCTCATTATCATTTTCGAGGATCTGCACTGGCTCGACGCCGAGACCCAGACCTTTCTGCAATTGTTGAGTGAGAGTGTGGCCACGGCCCGCGTGTTGCTACTGGTGAACTACCGGCCCGAGTACCAGCATGACTGGGGGCAGAAAACCTACTATACCCAGTTGCGGCTTGATCCGTTAGGGCAAGAGCAAGCGGAAAAAATGTTGACGGCGTTGTTAGGTGAGAGAGGGGCGACGCAGGCGTCGCCCCTACGGCAATTCATTCTGGAAAAAACCGAAGGCAACCCCTTCTTCATGGAAGAGATCGTGCAGGAGTTGCGTGAGCGAGGAGTGTTGATGGGTGACGGTGTAGAGACGCGACATGTCGCGTCTCTACCTCTAGATTTGCACATTCCCACCACGGTGCAAGGCGTGCTGGCCGCACGCATCGACCGCCTGCTGCTGGAAGAGAAGGCGTTGCTGCAAACATTGGCCGTCCTCGGCAGAGAGTTCTCGTCCACGCTGCTCAAGCAAGTGGCTGACCAGTCGGAGGCGGAACTCTACCGGCTCTTAGCACACTTGCGTGAGGGGGAATTCATCTACGAACAGCCGGCTTTTCCCGAAGTCGAATACATCTTCAAACATGCGCTGACGCAGGAGGTGGCGTACAACTCACTCTTGGTCGAACGGCGCAAAACTGTCCATGAACGTGCGGCGCGCGCGATTGAAGAAGTGTATAAGGTGCGGTTAGAGGACCATTACAACGAGTTAGCTCATCACTACAGTCGTAGTGGCAATTCGCTGAAGGCGGTGGATTATCTGCAGCTTGCCGGACAGCAAGCAGTGCAACGGTCGGCGAATGCAGAAGCGATCGCTCACTTTAACGCGGCCTTAGAGTTACTCAAGACTCTGCCGGACACACCCGGACGTACCCAGCAGGAGTTGGACTTGCAGGTCACTCTCGGACCGGTCTTGATCGCCACCAAAGGCTACGCCGCCCCAGAAGTGGAAGAAGCCTACGCCCGGGCTCAGGAATTATGTCAGCAGGTGGGCGGAACTTCTCGGCTCTTCCCGGTGCTGTTTGGACTGTGGGTGTTTTATTATGTACGGGAGCAGTATCAGAAGACGCGCGAACTAGCGGAGCAGCTCCTCGCTCTGGCCCAGCGTGCCCAAGACCCTGCCTTTTTTCTGGTAGCCCACATGGCGTTGGGAACCACTTTGCATGGCCTGGGAGAGTTCCTCTCCTCGCGAAAATACATGGAGCAGAGCATTGCCCTCTATGACCCTCAACAGCACCGTGCTCTGGCGTTCCTCTATGGTGGTGCCGACACTGGGATGATCTCCCTCGCCGAGATAGCCTGGACCCTGTGGATGCTTGGATATCCAGACCAGGCTCTCCAGAGGAGCCGCGAGGCGATAGCTCTGGCCCAGGAGTTATCTCACCCCCATAGTCTAGCTTTTGCCCTGTGTTTTGCTGCCGAACTGCATCAGTTCCGCCGCGAGGCTCAGGCCGCTCAGGAGTTGGCTGAGGCAGCCATTGAGCTCTCAACTGAGCAGGAACTGCCGTTCTGGTTGGCGCGGGGCGTCTTCGAGCGAGGGTGGGCGCTGGCAGAGCAGGGGCAGGGGGAGGAAGGGATTGGGCAAATACGCCAGGGGCTGGCTGCCTTCTGGGCCACGGGAGCAAATCTGTGGCGGCCGTGCCATCTTGCCCTGTTGGCTGAAGCATATGGAAGAGTAGGACAAACAGCGGAAGGGCTGGCCGCGGTGGCCGAGGCGTTAGAGTGGGCGCAGAAAACTGGGGGCCGGTATTACGCTGGAGCTACGAGCAGTAGTGAGCTTGGCGCGGCTGTGGCAACAGCAGGGCAAACAGCAAGAATCTCACGAGATGTTAGCGGAGATCTACGGCTGGTTCACCGAAGGGTTTGACACCAAAGACCTGCAGGAAGCCAAGACATTGTTGGCCGAGTTGGAGGCGAGCCACTGATGGATCTCTATGACCTTAGTGACCAAGTCGTAGCACTCTTGCAAAAGCGTGGGCGGCTGGCCTATCGCGCGCTCAAGCTACAATTTCAGTTGGATGAGGAGCAACTCGCCGCGCTCAAAGAGGAGTTGCTCTTTGCTCATCCGCAGATCACCGAGGAAGAGGGCCGAGGCCTGGTGTGGCGGGAGGGCACAACAGTTGCCAGTGCCCAGTTGTCAGGTGCCAGTTTCTCCCAGCCTCCCGCTCCGCAGACTCCGGACTCTCAATCTCAGACGCTCGACACCTCTCGGCCCGAGGCTGAGCGGCGCCAACTCACGGTGATGTTCTGTGATTTAGTGGGCTCTACTGCACTTTCTGCCCAACTCGACCCCGAAGAGCTGCGGGAGGTCGTGCAAACCTATCAAAACGCCTGTGCTGACGTGATTA
>JACQEL010000330.1 GCA_016200595.1 Deltaproteobacteria bacterium | reverse complement strand
GCTGCCTCCAGGGACGGGTCGTTTGGTCACTTCCCACCTTGGGGCAACCAGGGCGCGCAGAGCAAGGGCTCTGCGCGCCCGTCACACACATTCGCTCTGATCAAAAAACCGGGAACTACAGCTTTATAAGGTGATTGCAACATAATCCCCGAAGAAAGGAGGCTGAGCGCTCTCTTAGGATCGTAGGATAAGCGAATCGTGCATCAAACCCGACGCTTGGATATGGACGCCCACTGCTGCGTTCCCCGAGCGTAGCCGGACAACGGCTTAGCCGTTTCTGACTAGATTACGGGTAGGAGTGTACGATGGCTGTCTTATGTCCAGACGAATTTGTTCGGTTGTCGCAATGGTTGTACCAGGAGCTCTCTCGTAGAGCCCGACGGTGGCCTGACGGGGAAGATCTCGTTCAGGATACCCTCGAAGCGATCCGGAAGCAGCTGTCGCAGATCGACTGGGACGGCACTAAGGAGGGGATTTTACGGCTTGCGAACCGTATTCTTTCCAATCTCCGCAGTGATCAGCTTCAGAAGATCTATAAGCAGCGAGAGATGAAGGTAAGGTTCCAAGAGGACTCCGAACTTCATCAACAAGATTTCTGGATCGAGAGAGAACAGAGGGTTCTTCTTCGAGAATTTCAGCGGAGCTGCGATCCACAGATCGTCGCTGTCGCTCGGGCCTCCTACGTAGGTGGTTACTCCTACAAGGAGTTAGCTTCTACAATGGGCTTATCTGAGGAAGCGCTGAAGGCCCGGGTCTATCGTGAACTCCGGAAATTCAGAGAAAAGGTACGAGGAGGCAACGAATAAACCGGCAAGGGAGAGTGCTACAGCCTCCGGTCCACAATACGTATGTCACAGCAATCACCAGAGCATGTATTCTTCACCTACATTGATGAAGAAAACACCCGAGAAGGCAGGTGGATAACACCGCCTCCTGTAGAGGAACTCGAGAAGCGATACGCGGATTTTCAGGCGTATCTCGATCGCCAGGTACTCTCGCCTACAGAACGGCAAGGTGCCCTTGAAGCATACGAGGGGCACCTTCTGTTGAAAGTAGCTTTCAGCGGATCTCCCTAAGGTGCTTCTACCTTCGAAGGAAATCGGCTCTGTTATGCACGACAAAGTCAAAGGCTTCCTGGCTGCGCTCCACCACGATGGTAAGAAGCTCCTTCTCAACCGGAAACGAGAGGAAGAGTCGTACTACGCCAGTTGGGGGAGCAGCCAGGAACCTGGTTCGAGTCACATCTCAAGTCACACCTTCTGGGATCGGCTGGCAGACCACGGCGACCCCTCAGATCTTGGACCGTGGGCTATGCCCTCGCTTCCCCTCCCACAAGATGTGGTCACATTGATTAAACTCATGGGAGGATGGGATGAAGAGAAACTGAGGTCTCCCGGCGATGCTGACCCTCGGCCCACCACCGATGACGTGAAGCGATTCTTGCCACGGCTGCTCGTAAGCCTGCGGGCTGCCGACGCCCTCCACAAGGCGATGTATTACGGCGATGAGGAAAAGGCCGACAGCTCCGGCGTGCAGCAAAATCATGTTGCGCGACAATTCCCGTTTTACTACCCTTTCTACGGTCAACCTGTCGTCTGGACTCCCCATCCTGACCAGTTCCCTGCGAGCGTCACCTCTGCACCCCTTCGAGCGACGCATAAGGCCGACAATCCTCGTCCGCTCTTTAAGGACCTATTGGATGCCCTCGCCAGGAGTAGCGGTTTGCAAGCAAAGCCGCTGCTCGAATTCCAAGCAGAACGGCTTGGGTCTTTTCCAGAGAGCACCTACTTTCCTGTCACCTCGATTGGCTTCCACCAACGTTTGGTTGCAACCCTCTTCCTCCTCTTGTACCAAGAACTGGAGCAGTGCTGTTTTCGCTCTCAGCGGGAAAACCTGAAACCTGATTTGGTTCTCAACACCGTCATCTCCCCGCCCGAGCGGCTCACTAATCGCCTGCGAGACACAGCGACGGTCCGCAAAATTAGCCACCTCGTCCAGCACCAGCTCCACGCGTATTTTCAGGAGCACTATCTGCAAGACCTGGGCGAGTTGAACATCTGGCGTCCCGACCATAATCTGTTTTTCTTCTACACGAAGGATGTCATTATTGTACTAAACCGGGCAGTAGACCAGCCGCGCATTGAGGAGATCTGCCGTGAGGTCGCCCAGTCTACCGAGTCTGTCATCACCATCGAGAGTCTACGTATCGAAGCTAGCCTGCCTCTGAAACTCAAAACAAATCCTCCTTCTCTCCCTGTTACTTTAGATCAGATTCAGGGGACAGAAGTTAGTATGGGACAGGCGCGAGCCTTTTTCCGAGGAACGACATCCCAGGCTCTATGGCAGCCCCGCCGTCTCCCGCCGATTCAGTCACCAGAAGAGGCACCCGACTGCTGTGCGTCCTGTAACAAGGCCACTGACCGGCAAGATCTCAAGAGCGACGAGCAACGTGGGGATATGCTTTGTTCCGTTTGCTTACGGTTGCGGACGGGTCATCCCTATTGCACCCAGTGTCATGTCTACGTCTCTCGCGGCGTGCATGTGTGTCCCTATTGCAATCAGAGCGCACCGGTTCTCAAATCCGGGGAGCGTCCCCCAAGTCCTAGGGTGCTGCACGGACACGGAGATACCGGAGAAGGGCATCGAGTAGCCTACGTCGCTATCAGGATCAATGCCAGCCACGATGTCGTCCGCGACGAGGCTGAGGTACTGTTAGCACGTTTTCGGCGCGACCGGCTGGCCTTTGAAAAGAAAGCCGGTGTTGAGCAGCAGGCGCTGGAGTGGAATTGCGCTCGGGTCCGCCCGACGCGCGACGGCATCTTCGAGTACCTCCAGGCTGCCCAGGATATCGCTCGATTCCAGGGGAAGTTGCTGGAAGCCTTGCAGGAGAGTTGGGCAGAAGCCTCTCGGAGGCAGCGCATCAGCGATCGGTCTAGAGAGAAAGCCCGAGGACAATTCCGCATCGAAAATAAGGACCTCGATCCAGAAAATCTCCATGCAACGTTTTTATACCGCTCCCCCACTCTGACACTGCTCGTGATGCCTGAACAGGTACTGCCCGACTTCTATCGAGCACTGACTGCCCTTCTTGGCAATCTACAGCTCTCTCATGCCGTCCGCATCGTCGCCTGCCGCCATAATCAGCCGGTGTGGATGGCGCTGCGGGACCTGGGGGTCCATGAACCTTTTACTCCCCCCGGCGCTACCCAACAAACAGAGACCATCGAGACACTACGCCAGGCACGGCAGAACCTGCTTGACGGTATCGACCCGCTAGAGTCATTACGCCGGCAGCTTCAAGGAAAACTCGACTCTCTCAAGTCCCGAGGACAGTCATTGCCTGGAGAGTTAAAGCCTCTCCGCGACTACGTCGGCAAGTCGAGGGATTTCATCAGTGTGGGGAGCTTCATTCCTGTCGAAAATGCTGTTCGCCAAGCCCAGCAATGGACAAAATTGCAGCCCGCCACAGAGATTGGAGAGTTCGATAAACTGCTGACCGATCTGCTCATGCTGCGAGCCGAGGCGATTGACCAAGCCAGGCGGGTATTGACAGTAGGGAACAACTTGTTACAGCAGGATAAGGAGGCACACACTGCCTCCGGCTCCAGCCACACCTTGACGGTGCTGCGCAGCGGGGTACAGCGGAGTTATAAGGGGCGGATCATCTCATTCCTCTTGCAGGAGGTGCCGCAAAGCCATCTTCGCACGGCGCATCAGTTAGGGAGTCTAGCGGAATACAGCCAGAGTCTTCTGGAAAGAGTCCGTGCCCTGCCGACGGAGAGGAACGAGACATTCTGGAAGAACTTTGGGCTTGAATGGGACACACGGACTCGCTGGCGCGGCAAAGAACGGCTGCCTGAGCAAGTTAGGGAGCTTGTTGAAAAAGGCATTGATCACTTGAGGGGTAGTATAGATCAGGTCCCCGGTCTGCTGCTGGAGATCGCGCTGCGGCAACAGGATGCGCCATAGGCCAACATGCACCAACGAAGGGAAGCGTAATATGTTCACACCGGACGAAGTGGAGGCAATCTATGGCGTTGCCGGGACCTTCGCTCGCAAAGAGCCTTCTTCCGCCGTTCTTGAGAGATTAGCCCAGACGGCGACCCTGAAGGACTCCTGCGTCGAGTACCTGTGCCTACTCATCAATGCCTTAGCGGGAGCGAATAAACTGGCGGCCAATAATGCGAACAAAAATCAAGAGCGGGCCGAGGCGCTGCAAAACCTGATGCAGCTTTTAGGTGACACAAACGACGACGCACGGACAAAAATACGGCAGCGCATGAAACGAGCCAACGCCTTGCGTCTCGTCAACAAGCTACGCTAAGGGTCGCAAGTCCCGTCTACAGGCAAGGAGGTGCTTACCATGGCAGGTGGATTTCACAAGCTCGAAAGGATCGTATCGCTGGAGGTGACCTACAAGACCCACGGTTATGTCTCGGTGCATACAGGTCTCGGCGATAGCGTCCATGACAATTTAGTTATCCGCGAGGGCGGAGAGGATTCCAGGCCCATCATCCCTGGTTCAAGCATCAAAGGGGTTGTGCGCAGCTTGGTCGAGTCGATCTTGGCACAGGCTGGCAAGCAAATCTGTGTTCCCTTCCCCTGTTCCCCTACAGAAAGGAGAGCAGGACGGATTGAACACATTCCGATCGCCCCACGATTAACTCCGTGCGACTGGCGGAATGCCCAGCCATGCCATGCCTGCCAACTCTTCGGTAACACCCAGCAACGCAGCCGGGTAACCTTTCACGACGCCAAAACTATCCTCTCAGCAGAAGAGGTCACGACGTTGACCCGGCGGCATGTGGCCATCGACCGGGAGAAAGGTACGCAATTTGGCGGGGCGTTGATGGCGGTTGAGGCCGTCCCGGGAGACGAGTTAGAATTCGTGAGCCTTGTTACTTTAATCAACCCGGACCCCTGGATGGTTGGCGCAGTGCGCGAAACGCTACCTTTGCTTCGGCATGCAGGTGTGGGGGCAAGAAAGTCGCGCGGCTATGGAGACCTGATCGTCACGCCTGGGGCTGTGAAGTTCGTGCTGCACCCAGCAAACGATTTGCGGACGGAAGCGGTGTACCAAGAAGAGTGTATACAAAGGTGGCAAGCAGAGAGAGCCACAGTAACGCTGGGGTCTCCTGAGCGATCGGTTAGCACGTCTGGAAGCTAGAGTTCGTATGTACCCTGTACTGCAATTTACCTGTGCGTTCACCTCGGCATTTCACACTTCCGAGAATAACTACTCGAACCTGTACACCTGCGCGCCGTATATTCTCGGCACGACACTGCGCGGGGCGGTACTGCGAGCGCTGATCGACACCGATTGCAGCGGGCAACAGCTTCAAAATCAGCCCACCTTCCACAACCACTGTGACCCCACATGCCAGGTAAAACCGCTCTTTGAGCCTCCCACCCGATTTTCCTTCGGGACGTTTCTGCCGGAAAGTGCAGGCGCCCTGCGGACTCGCCTGGGAATCGACCGAGAGCGCTACAGCGCAGCCGAAGGAGCGCTGCTCAGCACCGAGGTACGCTATGGGCAATTTACGTTTTCTGTCATGTTCCCGTACGAGGGCTTACAGGACGCCATTTACCGTGCGGTAGAGTGGGCAGGGTCTCGTCCTGACAGCGGCGGAATCGGTCGGTTTCGCTCCATCGGATGGGGCCGATTCACACTCGCGTCAAAGCCTGCGCCGCTCACGCCCCCACGGTTAAAGGCTGGGCATACTCAGTATCGCTTCTGCTTTTGCACCCCGTATGTGCTGGACGATCAGTTTATCAATGAACAGCAGCGTGAGCATACTTTGCAAGACCAATTGCGCCGCGCGCTCCCTGCTGAGCTGCATGATACTGTGCAGGTTTCAGCAGTTGAACTGCGACTACGTTCCCTTTCATACATCCGCCGCTGGAGCGATGAGCCGGGGCACCAGCGGAAAGAAAACCGCCAGGTTGCAGGACCTGACACAGAATTATTGGTGACCTTCGCCCAGCCGGTGGCGGAGGAACACCTCCAAGTCTGGCAATGGGGAATTGGGGAGTGGTTTGATGCCGGTTTCGGCAGTTGTGTGATCGAGCCATATCCTGGGCGGTAACAGTAAGGGTACAATGATTCGATGACTGAAAGTGAGATCAGCGAAAGGAGCATTTCTTGAATGT
Organism: Deltaproteobacteria bacterium; assembly: GCA_016200595.1. Classification (GTDB taxonomy): domain Bacteria; phylum Desulfobacterota; class Binatia; order Bin18; family Bin18; genus JACQEL01. The sequence continues at coordinate 1,221 of JACQEL010000330.1, read as the reverse complement.
TTTCCGGGATTTAGGCGATTTCGAGCGAAAATTGTTGCAGGAATCCTTATTTTTCAGGTACTTAGCTGTGCAGAGAGAGGAATCCCTAACGAGGGGTTGTTACACAAGTATCATGCCTTTCATAAGGCCTCCTTTCTTTTTGTGCAGAGAGAGGAATCCCTAACGAGGGGTTGTTACGTCAAGAATTTGCCGTTTTGGCTGCCAAAAGCGCGTGCAGAGAGAGGAATCCCTAACGAGGGGTGATCGCGAAAGATTATGAGAGAGGAGAAAGAATCAGATACACTAGGAAGTGTCATCCTTGTCGTGACATCCACACCTACTCAAGCTTGGGATCCCTTGCAGATGGGCCATTTCCTGCAGGCCTTTTTCTATGAGACGGTGAGCTTGAGCAGCCCTGCCCTCTCTGATTCCCTCCACCATTTCAATGGTCTTAAGCCCTTTAGTGTGTCCTTGCCGTTGCGGTGGAAACTCCCAACCGTCCACGCGGCCTTGGCGCATCCTGCTCCCACCTTCTACCTTCGCTTTACAGCACTGACGGATAAGGTCTACCAGGCATTAGTTGCAGGGCTCACCCGACGCTGTCATACTTCGCCCCAGCTCTCTCTTGGCCCGCATACCATAGACATCCAGCAGGTGCTCTTTGCAAAGGAAGACACCTCTTTGTCCGCCCTCACGAGCTACAAGGAACTTTACGACAGCCCACCGGCCCGCACTGTCTACATGCGGTTTTTAACCCCGACTAGCTTTCGTTCGGGTCGGGGGAACTTGCCCCTGCCACTGCCGGCCAGTCTCTACCGTAGCCTGTGGCAGAAGTGGCAGCGCTTTGCCCCACCCTCTCTGCAGATAGATGGACGGATTGTGACCACCGTCGAACAGTATTTACTCCTAGCGCGCTATAGGCTACGTACGGAGATTGTGAGCCTTAAAGGCGTGCAACAGGTGGGCTGTACGGGAACGTGTCAGTTCGAGTTACCGGCAGGGATACCTGTAGAAGACCGACGGGCGATCACGGCGCTCAGCCGTTTTGCTAGCTATGCGGGGATCGGCATGAAAACGACGATGGGTATGGGACAAACTTTAGTGATGATCGAGGAGGCGACAACATGATGTTAACAGACAACCGTCACCGTGGGGATGACAGTAACTCTGTCACGCCCCTCGCTTATGTCGCTGACGCATGCCACAATCTTGTGACGCATGCACGAACTCTTTGACTCTCTC
>JACQEL010000329.1 GCA_016200595.1 Deltaproteobacteria bacterium | reverse complement strand
TGAAGGAACCGGAGGCTTCTGGCGCTATGTAGTCTTTCGTGAGCAGTACAGTCTACTGAGCAATTCGTTTGAGCTAGATGAAAGTGAGTACTTAAAAAGTAGAGAAGATAGAATAGAAAGACTCCCAGAAACTGTTGATAAAACAGTCTATAACGGAGAAATCTCCGGGAATCTTTCGGAATTATTTGCAGACGAAATCGAAGCAATAAGCACTCGCTCTGGGGAGTTAGAAAAGAAGAGCGCCAGTTTCCAAAGTCAGTGGAAGAGCCAGTATGAAAATGTTTTAGGAAAGTCACCTCTCCCCGTTGAATTTTTACGGATCTTCGGCCAGAAAGTATCAGTTGCCAGAGCTAAGGTGTTCAAAGCAACATATTACTGCGAAGGTAAACAACGGTCCCTGTGGCTCGTTCAGCCTCTCTCAGGACACGATGACGTGCTCTCGGGAAAATCTTTTGTAAAGTATGAAAAGAAGCCATCTACTGGCTGGTTCGGCGGGCTACAGTGCTAAACAGCAAAAATCACAGAGCAATAGACTATGAATCAGCACACAAGCACAAGCAAACCACTCCCTGCTGCAGACGAACTCTCACAACCGTTCTGGGACGCAGCCAAACAACACCAGTTGGTCGCACAGCGTTGCCAGGAGTGCGGCTACTTCAACCATCCGCCGCGACCCGCATGTGATGCCTGCCAGTCACAGCAACTCCAATTCGAGCCGGTCAGTGGCCAGGGAACAATTTACAGTTTCACGGTCATGCACCAGCCCAATATCGCTGGCTTTGAAGACCAAATCCCTTACGTCAACATCTTCATCGAACTGGACGAGCAACCTTTGTTGTTTATGGTCTCCAACCTGCCGGGCTCGGAAAGGGACAGGGTTCGCATCGGCGGGCGGGTGGAAGCATATTTCGAGGATGTGGACGCTGAGGTGACGCTGCCGCAGTTTCGGCTAGTGTGACAGGCTGCTGAAATCGTTCATGCTTCGACAAGCTCAGCACGAACGATTGGTGTATGGTGCAGAAGAGCATGAGTCACTTTCATCGATCCGGTCATCCTGAGCTTGTCGAAGGGTGATCCAAGCTGGAGAACATTATGTGGACAGGCAGAGGTAAGACTGCCATCGTTGGCGTTGGCTACTCCGCTCTCACACGTCACTCACAGAAACCTCTGGGTGTGCTGGCATTGGATGCATGCCATGCAGCAATGACTGATGCCGGCGTTGCGCCGGAACAGGTTGATGGATTAGCCACGTATCCGGATGCGCCATTTCTAGGCGCAGGAAGCCGCGACGGTGAAGATGTTGTCAGCGTCGTGTATATCATCAACCACTTACCTTTGGCGCCGGATATCCGCTGGTACGCGCAAATCGAGACCGGCATGATTGCCAGTCCGGTCATCGAAGCGGTGCACGCGCTACTCGCGGGAGTCTGCGACTACGTGCTCGTCTGGCGCGCGCTCCACCAACCGCGTGGCCGCTACGGCGCGTGGTCGAGTACACGCGCCTCCGGTGAAGCCCAGTTCATGGCGCCATACGGCTGTACCAGTATCTTTCAGTGGCACGCCATGGCATGGCAACGTTACATGCACAAATACGGCGCCACCCGCGAACACTTGGCAACTTTTCCCGTTAACAGCCGGCGCAACGCCAATCTGAACCCGCGAGCGTTCTTTTACACTACGCCAATGACACGCGATGATTATCTTTCCTCACGCTGGATCGCCGAGCCGCTCTGTCTCTTTGACTGCGATATTCCCATAGAAGGCTGTGTTGCCTTGGTCCTGACTACAGCCGAGCGTGCGCGCGATCTGCAAAATCCGCCTGCCTACGTCGCGGGTTATGGTCAGAACACCAGCCGCCGGCGCACCTTGTTTCAGTATGCGCTCGATGACTACATCGCCTGCGGCAGTTCATTAGCCAACAAGCTCTGGTCGTCGTCTGGGCTCGGACCGCAGGACATGGATGCCGCAGAACTGTATGACGGATTCAGCCCGTCTACCCTCTATTGGCTTGAAGCAGCCGGCTTCTGTCCTCAAGGCGAAGCATATGCCTTCATTCAAGATGGCCGTATTGCCCTAGAAGGGGAATTACCGGTCAATACCTTTGGCGGCAGCCTGAGCGAGGGGAGGTTGCACGGTATGGGGCATATTGCCGAGGCGGTGTTTCAAGTCACTGGGCGTGCAGAACAACGACAGATCCCCGGCGCCGCTGCCGTCTGCGCAATCGATGGCTCACCAATGCTGCGTGGGAGCGGACTGGTGGTGACGAAAGCACCGTAGGAGGAAGGTGGGCATTGCCCACCCTACATGACTGCTCACTCAGGACTCAGCACTCGTTCAACGGACCCCCGTCCGCCGCTCCGCCAGTTCAGGCGCCACCACAGCGGCCGCCCGGTGTTCCCGGCTCAACCAGCTAAACAGCAGGGTGCCTAAGACTCCAACCACTCCGCTGAACACAAAGAGTGGACGCAGGCCAACGAATTCAGCAAGTCCGCCGGCCAATACGGGACCAAGCATCATGCCGGCACTCATCGCCATGTTCAGGACTCCCATGATTGCTCCCATCCCACCATAATGACCCTCATCCGCAGCAATGGCAGTCAAAGCGGGCATCGACATGGCACTCATAGCGCCAGCAATAGCGCCGATGAGCAGAAGATGGACGAATCCCTGGGCAAAGAAGACAAGGGTAAAAGCCAGAGAGGCGAGATATCCGCCTGCGGTAATCAGCACATATCTGTCCATGCGATCCGCCAGGCGGCCAAAAGGCACCTGCACCAGAGAACTAACCAGCATGTAGGTTGCGAGTACAGTGCCAATCTGGCCATTGTGCATCTTTAGCGAATCAGTGGCGAGCAGAGGCAGGAAAGAGAACCACAGGCCCATCTGGATGGAATTCACCATGCGGTAGAACGCTAAACCCTGAATCTTGGGTCTGCGTAGGAGTTCACGATAAGAGGAGGGCTGTGCCTTGGCATGACTGGCAGGACGCGCCTCCGGCAACAGTAAAAGCACGGCGAGGAAAGCCACAGCGTTGAGCGCCCCCATCCAGTAGAAGCTAAACTCCATGCCATACGCATCACTCAGCCAGCCGCCGGCGAGCGGACCCATACCAAAACTGCTCGTCAGAAATAAATTAAAAATTCCCATATACGTGCCGCGCTGCTGTGGCGGAGCGAGGTCACCGACATACGCGGCGGCGATGGGAAAGATGAGGGCGATGCTGCCTCCCTGCAGAAAGCGGCCCAGGATGAGATAGAAAATGTCCGGGGCGTAGATATACCACAGCGAGAGCAGGCAGCAGAGTAATTGCCCCAGGGCGATGAATTTCTTGCGCCCATACTGGTCCGACAGCCGGCCGATAAACGGCAGGAACAGCATCTGGGCCAAGGGGAAGCTGGCAAAGAAGATACCAATGGTGAGCCCCGTAGCTCCCAGGGTTTTGGCGTAGATCGGCAGGAACGGGATGACAATGCC
>JACQEL010000368.1 GCA_016200595.1 Deltaproteobacteria bacterium | reverse complement strand
GGAGTGAGTATTTCGAGCGTCGGAACGTGGACAAGCAGCGCAAACGGTTAATTCGTCAACTGGAAAGGCTCGGGATGAAAGTGACGGTTGAAGAGGTCAAAGAGGCTGCCTAACCTCACCGCCAGTATTTTCATAGCAGGCGCGCCGTACGAGCCAGAACGAAACGAAGAGGAGCAGCGCCTTGCTTTCGCAGAGTTCGTAGACCGTAACCGCCCCGCCATCGAAAACACCCTCCGCCGAGCTGCTCTGCCCGATTTCGATGTTGGCAGGCCTCCGGCCCGATATGCTGAACGACGAGAACTTCAGGGTCTGGAACCGAATGCGGAATGGCAACTCGTCTGCCGACGACCAAGCGAAGACATAATGTATAAGCAGATCGTCCGCTGGCTGCAAGATGCAGGAGCTGATGAGCCAGATCCCACGTGGGGCACCCTGCAGCCGCGCGCTGAGGTATTGGCGGTCAACCAGCGTCGCCTTTCTGATCTTCTGAAAGAACTCCCCTCCGTTGTAGGAGCCTGGTACATGACAAAAGGTCAGCTACCTACACCACCCTGGGACGTAACCAATCCGCGCGACATTGTTTTTTCTCGTCTCGAGGCTGCGGGCCTGCTTGATTTCCGTCCCCTCAAGAACAATGAAATCATCACCTGGATGGACCATATCGATCTCTGGCCTAAGGACATGCCGCACACCGTCGACCTGCAAGGTCTCGGCCTAACCGAAGAAGATGTCCGGCGGAAGCGCGACCAGGTACAGAGGGCGCATGAGAACGAAAGGCGCAGGAATGTCTCGCTTCCGCTCGATGGTGTGCAAGTTTCCTTTGAGCAAGATGGAGCAATCGAGATTATCCGAAGGATCAATGTCAATCTGCCGACGGATGCAGCTCTCCTTCCACGGACAGTTGCGCTCCTTAAGGAAGCTATTGATAGAAGCCATCGAAAATCTGACAGACCAACCGACAACGGCGGACGGGGTCATATCGAAAGGATGTCACCGGAACAGCGGAACCTTGTGGGATTCATCGGTGAGTGGATCGCGTATCTTGCCCTCCAACATGCTTATAGAATCGGTCCACCCAACTGGGTTTCCAGCAATCGCGCCCGCCTGTTCGATGGAAACGGGATTAACGACTCCGCGGGCTACGACTTCTTCGTCGAAACACGCCGGGGGAGGCGTTATTTCGAAGTGAAGGCTACGGTAGGTAGTGAGAGTTTCGTCCGGCTGGGCCAGACAGAAATAGATTTCGCCCAACAGCAGGCTGACCAACGTGAGAGTTTTCGCATTCTTCTCGTGACTAACGCCCTCGATTCTGCGAGTCGGCAGCTATTGTGGCTTCCTAATCCATTCGGTCCGCGCGGGCATGGTCGGTACCGTCTGAGGCAGGGAGAGCTACAGCTCTTTTTCCAACTTGACAAATGAACCGTCCGTATCTGCACAAGAACTTCCCACTTCTCGCGAGGCCAAAAATACGAGTCAACCTGTTCTCATATTCCAAACTGAATCTTTTCAGTTCGCCATAGCTCAACTGCAAATAGTTTTCCCCTGACCTTTGGGTCGCGCAAGCGGTAAAGTCTCTTCGCGCCTTAATAGGCAGCGGACAACGACAAATTCATGATATGGGCGAACGGAGTCAGGGGCTACTCCGCCTGCGCGCGAACAGCGCGTCAACGTCCACGAGGATCTTCAGCCGCTGCTCGGTCGGCAAACGTCTGGCGTACCAGAACAGTCCTTCAGTGAGGATACAGCGCAGGAACACTGCCTCTAAGCAGGAGATGTCGCCGCCCTTGTACCAGTACTTTGCGATTGCCGCCGTGAGACGAACATCTTTACGGGGCAATAAAATAGGGCTAGGTTTTGATTATCACCTTTAGTGCTACAAGGATATCTTCGCATAGAAAGAGTCAAGATACCAACCGTCCGCATAGTTTGCACTGCGGGTCTTTCAGCACGATCTGCTCGGAGAAATGTAAGGCCGGAAACTGACAGGAGAGTAATTTGCCGTGAGAGGAACGGCCGAGACCTAAAATGAGTTTGATTGCTTCTGTCGCTTGCAAAGTTCCCAGAAACAGTGCTGCTGGAGCAGTCGTGTCTGCCCCTTCCGCAAAAAAAGCTGAAGGGAGACAACGCAAACACGGATGGTTTGACTCGTATCCCAGACAAGGAAACAGCCATACGCTTGCGGCAGATATCTGAGCGCAGAGGAATGGCCGGCGTAAGGCATAACAAACCTCATGGAGCGAATCTGGGGGAGAAAGCACGAGGTCGTAGTCGTTCACTATGTGTTTGGAGGCTGCCGCCTCTAGCGCTTTATCGGTTACCACCACACAGTCAGGATTGAGGCGGGTTAAAGCGGAAAAGATGGGCTCCTTTTGTCCGGGAGCAAAGGCAGAGAGTACTAGCGAGGAATCATTGGGAATGACGCCGATGGTACCCACGCCGGCAGCAGCGAGATAGAGCAGCGCAGCAGTCTGCAGCGGTCCGCTGCCATTCACCAACACCCGGGCGCGCAGGAGTTTCTCCTGCCCTTTGCCACCTACCTGAGGCAAAATGATCTGCCGGCTGTAGCGTTCGATTTGGGCATCAGACAGCATGATACTGGCAGGCTTCCATTCACCCTTCGACTTCGCTTACGCTACGCTCAGGGCGAACGGGGTCGGGTTCGCATCCACACAGAGTCGGTACATGAGCCAACCGTTCAGGCTGAGTCCTTCGACAAGCTCAGGACAGGCTCTGTCGAAGCATGAACACCACCTCATTCGATGACATTCTTCTCGATCGGCTCAACGGTAATTCCCTGCGTTCGCAACCACGCCACCGCTTTGTCGATCTCTGACGCTGATCCGTCAATTTCTAGCGCCATCAAGCCCATTTCGTTGGAAACATTGGCGCCACGAATGTTGGTCATGACTTCGAACTTCTTCCCTAGAAGATAAATGACCGGCTCTTTGATCAGCGTCGGCGGATAAGTCAAATAGAATTTTTCTTTCATCACGCCCTCCGGATTATACGGGGCGTTGCCGCTGGTTAAACTCCTTCCAACCAACCCAGAGGTTCGTACTTAAGTACTTATCTCCAAAGTCGGGGAATAACGTGACCACTACTCCCTCATCCAATTCGCGTGCCACTTTGAGTGCTGCCCACAGGGCCGCTCCTGAGGATTGACCGACCAGCACTCCCTCTTCCCGTCCCAAGCGATATACGGTGTCATAGGCATCTTCAGTGGACACCGCAATTTTGCTGTCGAGTTGTTCTTCGTGATAGATGCCCGGTACGATTGAACTAGCCATATGTTTTAGCCCTTCGAGCCCGTGAAAGGCATCGTCCGGCTCGACCGCAATCACACGAATAGCAGTGTTCCGCTCTTTGAGATAGCGGCCTGTCCCCATGATCGTACCACCCGTACCAATACCCGCAACAAAGTGAGTAATGCGCCCCTTGGTCTGGTGCCAGATCTCTGGGCCGGTGGTCTCGTAATGCGCGATAGGATTCGCTGGATTGAAATACTGATCTGGCTTGAAATAACGCTCGGGTGTCTCGTGAAGGATCTGACGGCACAAACGAATCGCCCCGTCTGATCCCTCCAGCGGACTACTGAAGATCATCTTGGCTCTGTAAGCCGCGATGATCTTTTTGCGCTCGATACTCACATTGGCGGGCACCACCAATTCGACAGGATAGCCGAGGACAGCGCCAACCAGGGCTAAGGCAATGCCGGTGTTACCGGAAGTAGAATCGAGAATAACCTTGCCCGGGGATAGGGCACCGGTACGCAACCCCTCTTCGACCATTCTCAGAGCAGGACGGTCCTTGACCGAGCCCCCGGGATTGAAGCCTTCAAGTTTGGCGAATATCTGCACGTGCGGGGAGAGACCCGTAGTCACCTTCGTGATCTGCAGGAGGGGAGTGTTGCCGACCAAGTGCAGCACCGATGGTACGCGCTGCGGTGTTGGCGGCGGGAGCCCTTCACCCCGGACCGGCAGGAGTGACATCAATCATCCTCCCGCAATGGCCGGTACGATGGAGATTTCGTCTCCATCCTTGACCGCGGTGTCGAGGTTATTGAGATTTCCCTGACTAAGGCAACTACTCCCAAGAGCCGTGGTAGGCTGGAATGAGTGTAACGAATTCCAGCGCTGGGATTCGCTTTGCTCAACCCAGCCTACCTGACTTGTCGAAGCGACTGGCCAGTCGCTTCGACGACTAGTGCAGCTCTGTTTCTCCAACCCGGAGAGGCACGGTGGGAGTGAGAGTATTGTACAGGGCGTCGAAATCTTGCAAGCGGGCATTGATAATGAATGGCTGCTCGACTTTTTCAGCGACGGCCTCGATGGTTTTATATCCGTTCCCGGTGATGCAAATGACGATGGATTCGCCACGGGCGATGCGTCCTTGTTCAATGAGTTTCTTCGTCACTGCCACCGTGGTGCCACCCGCCGGTTCAGTAAAAATTCCCTCAGTCTGAGCCAGCAACTGAATGCCGGCGATGATCTCTTCATCGGTTACGGCCTCGCCCCAGCCGCCAGAATCACGCACGGCCCGCAGGACGTAGTAGCCATCGGCCGGATTGCCAATAGCGATCGACTTGGCGATGGTGTGAGGCTTCACCGGCGCAATCAAGTCCGAGCCTTTGTGCAACGCCTGCACCACCGGCGCACAGCCAGCCGCCTGAGCGGTATAGATCTTTGGGGTGAGAGAACTCTCAACCAACCCGAGCTTTTTCAGTTCTTCGAAAGCCTTGGCAATCTTGGGTAAGATGGTGCCGCCGGCTGTGGGCACGATCACATGCTGGGGGAGACGCCAGCCGAGTTGCTCGGCAATTTCAAAGCCGTAGGTTTTGGCTCCTTCAGTATAGTAGGGACGGATATTGATATTGACGAAGGCCCAGCCATATTTGTCAGCGATCTCGCTGCACAGCCGATTCACATCGTCATAGTTGCCCCGGATGCCGAGCGTTCGTGGCCCGTAGATGGCCGAGCCGATGATCTTCCCCTGTTCGAGATCCGAGGGGATGAAAATGAAACACCGTAACCCAGCACGGGCCGCGTGCGCCGAGACCGCGTTGGCCAGGTTACCGGTCGAGGCGCAAGATACCGTATCAAATCCGAACTCCAGCGCTTTGGAGATCGCCACCGAGACCACCCGATCCTTGTAGGAAAACGTCGGGTGGTTCACCGAGTCGTCTTTGACATAGAGTTCCTTGACCCCCAAGTAGGCAGCCAGGCGATCGGCTTTCACCAAAGGCGTAAAGCCGCTGTGCAAGCCGACCCGCGGCTCCTCACTCACTGGCAACAATTCCCGGTAGCGCCATAACGAAGGCGGGCGCGAGGCAATGACCTGACGGGTCAGGTGGCGACGGATATACTCATAGTCGTACATTACTTCCAGCGGACCAAAACAGGTCTCGCAGACGTGCAGGGGCGCGATCGGATACTCTTGCCCGCACTCACGACAGGTTAGTCCGGTGACATTGTTCATACAGACTCCTTCTCTCTCTTCCACTCAACGGAGGTCTCCCCTCCGACTGCACAACTTATGGTCTGGTCCTGTTCTTCACTGCTGAGAGCCGTGATGGTCGGTGACACTCCACATAACGGGCAGCGTGGATTCCGTTTGACGGTGACGGCACGCCAGCGCGGAGCGAGCGCCTCATAGGTAAGCAAACGATCGGTCAGCAATTCCCCGTCTCCACTCAAATATTTTACGGCTTCGGCCGCCTGGACCATTCCCAGACTGCCCGCCAGACTGCCGATGATGCCGGCCTCCTGACACGTCGGGACATCATCAGCCGAAGGAATGTCAGGAAAGAGACAGCGCAAACAGGTAGTTTGTCGTGGGAGGACCGTGAGAGTTTGACCGCTGAATTGGACGATGCCGGCATAGGAAAACGGCTTGCCCAACAACACCGCGCCATCGTTGATCAAGAATTTGGTGGCCACGCCGTCTGTGGCGTCGATGACAAAATCATAGGGGTGAAAGAGCCGCGGCAAATTCTCTGCCTGCAAACGTTCGTGGTGAGTAATCACCTCGACCGCCGAGTTCAGCCGTAAGAGCTTTTCCCGTGCTGAAACAACCTTCGGGCGGCCCAGATCCGCAGTTTGATGCACGATTTGCCGCTGGAGGTTTGACAGTTCGACTGCGTCCGGGTCAATGAGACCAATCGTTCCTACGCCCGCTAGAGCTAAGGCCAGAGCCGCAGGTGAGCCGAGCCCTCCTACGCCAACAATCAATACTTTCCCCTCGCGTACGCGGGGGGCAGGAGATGTAGGGGTCGGTTTCATAGGTGCAACTGTACAAAAATAAAAAAGCCTCTTCCCGATAAGGAAGAGGCTTTTAACTCCTTGACTTTCCTTATCTCTCACTCGCACGGGGTGCGGGTGCGGGAATTAGCACCACTCCCTGTTCCTCTCCACATGAGAGAGAAAGCTGGGCGGTTGCTGTGGCTTCGCAGGGCCTGTCCCTCCGCCACTCTGGATAAGGCTATAGATGTTCTTGTCTCGGTTATTTTATCCTTTTGCCATTCTTCAAAGAGAACGGGGCGAAACTAGCGAAAACGCTCTTAGGTGTCAATATCCCGCTCTATTCTTCTTCACCAGTCGCGTTTTCATCCTTTACCACCGGCGGTTTGACTTCAGCCGGAGGGCCATGAATCTCCTTCCTGATGTCACTCTCCGCCTTCTTGAGTTCAGGGATCAATAAGAGCAACGGGTCTACCCCGGGTTCAGGCAGACTGTTGGTATTCAGTGAGGCCACCCGTTCTGGTGGGAGTTTGGCTGAGCGTCGTACGGCCAGGGCTTTGGCAGCTAAGTCTGCCAACTCAGGTTTGTCTCCTTCTCTCAGCAGAGGCTCAAGGCGGGCAAGCGCAGTGGTTGCGGCATCGGTTTCAGGGTAGGTCTCGATAACCCGGCGTAGACGCGCCAGAGCCGCAAGCGGATTGTCAGCCAGCTTGTAGTTAAAGTCAGCGATGTATAACTCGTGCGCAGCGAGGGCATCCCGACAGACTCCGATCTTCTCCTCAGCCAAAGGCGCGAAAGGACTCTGAGGATAGCGATCGACGACCGTCCGGAAAAAGTCGAGGCCTTTTTCCGTCACACTCTGATCGCGGTCGATAGAGCGCATCTGTTCCAGGTAACACATGCCGCGATAGTACTGGACAAAAGGCAAATGTGAGCTGGTTGGGTAAGCGCGTTCAAAGTCGCCGAAGGCCGCAATGGCCTCGACATATTTCTTTTCCAAATAGTAAGAGTATGCGACCTTCAGTTGCGCCTCCTCGGCGTAGGGATTCAGGGGATACTGATCGAGCAGATCCCGGTAATAATCCACCGCCGCGGAGTACTTTTCTTTGGTGAAGGCCTCGTCAGCCTGGTTGTAATATTCTTTCGCCGAGAGGCGTTTCTCGGTTGTCGAGCAGCCTCCCAGGAGCAGGAGGGCCACTCCACAGAGAGGTAGCAAAGTTCGTCCTGACATGCGGGCTCACGCTAGAGGATTTTCTGGGTATTTGTCAACGTGCCCTAATTCACCCCCTTCGTCGCAGAACAGTGACATTTAAGCAGTCATGGAAGACGGTCGTTTGACCGGCTCGTCTGAGGCTCATTTGACCTTACGGTACATTGCGACTCTTCCTTCCGGAGAGGTCAGGGTGAGCTGGTCTCGGGATACGGCAAATTTCCACACCGTGGCTCCAGGTCCGGACAGACGAAACACCTGAAGTCTCACATGAGAGTCATCAACAACTGCATATTGACCCCCGCCGCTTGGTGGTCCACCGCCAAAGACATTGACTGCCCCATCTTTGAAGAACTCGAAAGTTTCATTGGTATTGGGGTTCTGCCATTTGCCGAGGAGGGGATTCTCTGGTGTACCGCCTCGCTCAGTGGAGGTAGACGAATCATCGACGGATTTTATGGCTTGACGCAGGAGCTTCCGCGCCTTTTCGTCCATCTTTTGTCCAGTTTGAGCATATCTCCCTCCAATCGCAGCCAAAACACGGGCTTTGGAGGAGACTCTCTTTGATTCTATGATCTCTACGGTGTCGACGGTCTGCAGGGCGCGGTCATACTGGCCGATGCGAACGTAGGCACTGGCTATCTCGGCTAACGCCATACTTTTGTGAAGACCACTTTCTATGGATCTGGCCATTTGCAGAGCGCGGTCGTATTGTCCAGCCTGAGTGTACAATGTAACCAACGTCCAAGCCTTCCGAGTGTCCTTCTCTATAGAATTGGCAATCTGCACGGCCTTATCGAATTGCCCGGCTTTCGCATACTCTGGGGCTATCGACCCCAAAGCCCAAGCCTTCTGAGAAGCGTCTTCTATGGTGTTAGCAACTTGCAGAGCACGATCATATTGGCCAGCTTTCGCATACGCATTGGCCAGTAGCGCTAAAGCAACGGCTTTTTCAGAGGCACTCTCTATAGAATTGGCGACCTCCATGGCGCGCTCGTACTGTTTAGCTCTCCCATACTAGATCGCTATTACCCTCAAAGCCGAGTCTTTCTCGGATGCTTCTTGAATAGTACTCGCTACGAACAGAGCACAAGCTAGGCAGTCTTCTTCCGCTTTAGCTCTTGCTTGTGCTCTAGGCGCAACTTTCTGAAGTTCCGTAAAAGTGTAAGGGCCGATCTTGGTCTGACCTGCAGTGAACTGAACTGCCAGTTGGGAAGACTGATATTTAGCAGTGATCGTGTCTGCTTTGGCTAGAGCAGCTTGGTAAAGCCTGAACGCTTCGGCGTAGCTGGTCTGTTCTGCCTCCTGCGCCGACTTCACAAGTTGCGAGGCTTCGACAAAAGGCTGGTTCGCTCTGGCATCGGGATTCAACCAATCGCGGAAGACAAAGAGCGTTCCTCCTACAATCAAAAGGACCACCACTCCTCCGACCATCATCCATAGCCAGCCTGCGCGCTTCGGCTTATGGGTCGGGGCTGAAGTCGGCCTGCTCGCTCCACCCCCAAGAGCACTGCCACACTCTTCACAAAATCTTGCACCTGTCGCCAGCTCAGCGCCGCACTGCGCACAGGCGGAACTTGATCAGAGACGATAATGCCGCAGTGTTCTTTTCCCTGGTCTCGATATTGCCGGTCCAGCAGCAGGTAATCGCGGATATTATGGATCAGCATGGCTTGCCCTTGGCTAACCGCATAGGCCAGTTGTTCCCGATCACTCTTTCCTGCCCGGTTGGCCTCCAGCACGTGGGTGGCATCATATCCACGCTGCCGTAAAATTTCTGCCAGTAAAGGCCGGACATCTTCATCAAGGAAGAGGGTGATGCCGGCCATCAGTTGGTTCTTGCCACCCTGAGTTTGTCCTCAGCGTTGTTCTCCAACTCTCGCTCAATCTCATCCCGGTGGTCATAGTAATATGATAGCGCATCGTACACTTGGGCCAGCGTCAGGTGAGGAAATTCCTTCACCAACTCCTCAGGAGAGAACCCCTGCCGTAAGACGTAGTTGACCACAGCGCGCACGGGAAATTTTGTCCCTTTAATGATGGGGTTCCCTCCGCAGTACCCTTTCCGAGAAACAATATAAGGATGCGTTACTGTTTCGACTGCTCTAGCCATAGAAAATCCTCTGGGTCAGATTCTACACCTTATGCGCAAATCAGGTTTTTAGGAATCTTTTGCCGCACCTGCAACGATGGCATCAGACCTTTTCCTCCCGGTTATTCACTGCCTACAAAGACTACATCCTTACGGTGAACATAGCCGGGAGCACGGCCCTGACGAGACCAGACCCTTAGATAGTTCCCCTCTGCCCCTACTACTCTCACCCGAATCCCAGACTGTAGCTCTGTGACGACCGCCGCATCCGCCTGAGGTGCGCTGCGCAACGGCGTGGCAATAATCGTCCGGTACATCCCTAACGGAGCTTGCACCTCTGCCAGGCGCTGTAGCTTAGCAGAAGGTTCCTTTACCTTTGGCGGGACTGGTATTCTCTCGGGATTTTTTGGTTTGTCTTCTACCGGAGTAATGTTTTTCATCCAGGCAATGATGGGAGCAGCATCCCTCCCAGGAGGAAGGAACAAAAGGGGGTAGGAAACTTTCACTACTCCAGAAGCAGAGGGAAAACGCCACTCACGAGCAAGCCCCTGGATAACATCTGGTAATTTCTTGCTGGCAATTTTCGCTGACTGGGAACGAACAGCAGAGGTTTTCCCGTCCGGTTCTATGGTCAAGTCAAGCCTGATAATCCCCATCAAGGAAGAGTCAGAGGCACGTTCGGCCTCGTACACATTCTGTAGTTCAGGAAAGTGAATCTCCACTTCTTGCTGAATGACATCAAGAGAACGGTTAGGGTCATCCTTCCCCTTACCAGAAACACGAATTTCCAACTCCTTAGCTGTTACGACCACACCTTGACGTGGCGTTTCGTCA
>JACQEL010000367.1 GCA_016200595.1 Deltaproteobacteria bacterium | reverse complement strand
TCTCCGAGCTAGCGCGCGCCTTGCATGCGCCTCCGTCGAGTTGCTTTAATCTCATCCGGGCGCTTCAGGCTCGCGGGTATCTCTATTCGGTCCAGCCGAGGCGACAACTCTACCCGACGCGCCGCCTATTCGATGTCGCCCGCGCCATCGTCGCCGGCGAACCCTGGATGGCGCGGGTAGAGCCGGTGCTGACGCAGCTGCGCGACCAGACACACGAAACAATCATTCTGGGCAAGCGCCAAGGGGACCGCGTTGTCTACCTTCAGGTGATCGAAGGACCGCAATCCATCCGGTATACGGCGCGCGCCGGCGACCTGAAGCCGCTGCACTCTAGTGCCATCGGTAAAGCTCTGCTCGGTGCGCTCACACCGGCCAAGTTGGCAGAGTTGCTAAAGCAGTTGCCGACCGAGCGCGTTACCACCGTGACGATTACCGACCGTAGCGAGCTGCTGGCTAACCTTGAGCAGGGCCGGCAGCAAGGGTACTTCGTTACTAGGGGTGAAAATGTAGCGGACGTGATGGCGGTGGCCGCGACCGTGCAGCTGGACGGAGACGTCTACGGTATTGCCGTCGCAGGGCCGATTCATCGCATGGAGAGTGACCTAACAAAGCACGTCTCAGCCCTCACTGCCGCGCGTGCCATCATGGCCGACCTGGCTCATGCCCACAAGGCATTACGGCGCCTGGGCTGACGGTGTTATGTTAAACACAGCGAGTGATATTGACAACATGGTGCTGAGTATCCTTAGCGGATGAAACAAAGAAAGTTGATCAGGTCAGGCTCCTGAGGGGATGCGGGAGTTGTGCTCAGCGACGATGCGCCACTGTCCATCGCTCTTCGCCCAGGTAAGCAGAAAGCGAGCGAACTCAGTACGCACCGGGCCATCTTTTGGCTTCACCGTAAAAGCGTAATGTCCCCAGGTCACCCCCGTGGCGTCCAGCACACGGAATTGCGGATTGATGATCTTCCAATTGATGTACTCGTTTTGCGATAGCAGCGTTTGCATTGCCTGCAGGAGTGCCGCCTTGCCCTCGACCGCAAACGGCGCGTGCGGAGAGAAGAAAACCACCTCGTCATGGTTATAGGCCGCCCAGGTGGCGAGATCCCCGGCATTGAATAGTGCCACTGCCTGTACGAAGCGCGCTTGCAGTTCTTCGACCTCTGTCATCGCTCCTCCCTATTGCGCGGCCCTTGTGTTACGCAGGGCACTGCGGTTCAGTGCTGCAGCCGGAACTGCATCCCGAGCACGTCCGCACCCTCGACGCCCGCACGCAACATAATCCGTCCATCCCGGGGCCCAACGTAGATAGTCGACCACTGTGGGTACTGGCGTCCCCCATATTCCACCGTTCCCTGAAGCGGGGTGAAGAACTGTCCGCCCCCGTGGGACGGATCTGGAGTCTCAAGGCTTGCGCCCGCCGGTAGCCGCCAGCGGCGGGCCCAGATTGCATCCTCCTCAATCAGCGTCGTCTCTGAGGGAGTGGTGGCGAGTTCATTGGTGACCTCAAGGTGCTGAAGAAGTATCCGGTGCGGCTTGCCGCGCAATTGGGTACGGATCGTGTCCGCGTCCTTGGGCATCTCGTAGGTTGCATCGTTCGGTCGTGGCCAGAGAGCGAGCAGGGCAAAGCCTTCCTTGGCCACTTCGATCGGCCCGTACGGCACCCACTCGTCGGTATATTGAATCGTCACCGGGAGTACCGGCTTCTTGGCCAAGCACGCCGAGCCAGTGACGTAAATCTGCCACTGATCGACCGGATGGGCATGGGTCAGCGCGACCCCTTCGCCGTACTCAGCGAAGAGCGCCTGACCCCCGTCGAGGTGGGCTGGGTCCTTAGCGTCACGGAAGTCGGCGATGAGGTTGGTGATGTAGGTGTCGAGATAGACCGCTGGGTAGTCGGAAAGAAAGTAACGCGAGGCGTGGGCCTCGGGAAAGCTCGCGGCCTTGATCATGAAAAACTCCCTTCTCGGTTGCGCGAAATCATAAGCGACTCGCTCCTCGACCAGAGCGGCTGCCTAAAACATTTAAATCATCTAGTAGTCCGTCGCAATGATTTGATGGTCTGTCATTCCGAGCCGTAGCGGAGCGCAGGCGAAGAATCTCATGCAACGACAGACTGGTGGCGAGATTCTTCGTCGCCTCGCTCCTCAGAATGACACTCCTGAGAATCACTCGGACGCGATACTAGATTATATTAGCCCGGGGTAGCGTGCGCTGTGCGCACGTCTTCCCTCTCCTGCCGTCTGGTTTAGATTATATTAGCGCGTATAGTGCAGTTTCAGCCCGGGCCGGGGCCAGTCCATCGCTGCTAACTTGCCCGTGCCGGTGAGCGTCATATACGCCGTTCGCAGATCCGGCCCGCCGAAACAAATGTTCGTCGTGAGCGGATCTCCCGTAGGGATGAACTCCACCGACGCGCCATCGGGCGAGATGACCGTAATCCCCCCGTTAATCAACGTCGCTACACACACATTCCCAGCGCCGTCGACCGCCATCGAGTCAAGCAGTTGATACCCAGGCAGCCCGGCTAAGAGCTTCCCCCCGCCAGGACCGGCGAGCAGCGGCACAACTTCGCTTGCTGTCCGTTTCAGTTCTCCAGGGCTAGCAATCTCCCACTGCCACACCCGGCCCTCGAAGGTCTGGGCCGCATACAGGTGGGTGTCTCCAGGAGCCAGGCCAATACCATTAGGTCCATCGATGGGGAAGATCATCTCCTTGATCAGCGAGCCATCCGGTTTGGCGTAATAGATCGCGGTGCGATCCTTTTGGCGCTCGAGCACCTTGCCAAAGTCCGTGAACCAGAAGCCCCCGGTGGAGTCAAAGACAATATCATTGGGGCCGCGCAAGCGATGGCCATTACATTCAGTGTAGAGGATTTCTACCTTGCCGCTGCCTAGATCCACCCGTTGAATACACCCGCCGGTATATCCATCTGGTAGGCCCTCCGTCGGCTGCCCATCCGCAGTAAATTTTAGCCCCCCATTATTACAGACATACACCTGCCCATCCGGCCCAATAGCAGCGCCGTTGGGCCCGCCGCCGGTTTCGGCAACTACTTCCTTGGTGCCATTGGGACGTACGCGGGTGAGCGTGCCGCGGGTGACCTCCACCACCAGCACGCTGCCGTCGTTCATAGCCACGTGGCCTTCGGGGAATTGGAGTCCCGAGGTGATTTCTCGCATCTGTGGCATAACTTGCCTCCTTTCTTTTTGCTCAGTGTGACAACGTCATGTTGCTGCGCGCTGAGAGATAGTTGTATGAGAAGCCGGCTCCTATATACATGGCACGCCAAGATATGGATTTGACAAGCAAGCCTCCTGTCCGGGTGCCACTGGCGGCTAGTCCGCCAGTGTGCAGCGGTGGGCACGGGCAGGCAAGCTGCCCGTGGCACCCCGATGGGAATGTGTTTCCTATGAATCCAGGTCTTGGTGTGTTTCTCATATAGGTAGGTGCGCATGGGCCGCGCGTGTCCGCGGTCTGCACTCCCGTAGCGCACGGAGGTCCCTCTGTAGTGACCGCCGAACGGTAGTCAATGGCTCTTTCGCTGTCAAGCCACTAGCGCTTTTTCTTGACAGACCCCGAGCTTGAGCCTATGAGAAAGAGAGGTGCTTTCCGCATCTTCCGGAAAGGAGAGCGCGGAGCACCGTAGTGACAAATTGTGAAAGGAGGGGCGTCATGGCGAAGATTAAACACATTGCTATCGCAACACAGCATGAGGAAGAGACCGCCAGGTTTTATATCGAGGCGTTCGGCCTGACCGAGATTGGTAAGATCGATATTCCCATCGTGTCCGGCTACTTCCTGAGCGACGGGACGATTAACTTGGCGATTCTCCACTTCAAGAACGACCAGGTGGCTGGCGCCGAGCGCGGGAAAGAATGGAGCGGCATCCACCACATCGGATTTGAGGTGGAGAGCTTAGAAGAGATTGCGCAGAAATTGGCGGCGTCTGGGGCTTCCCCTCGCGATGACATCAACCATGCCCTCGGTCTTAGTATGGGAGGCTCCCAGCATGGTAACGCAGAGTTCAGATACAGCGGTCCAGACGGGGTGATGTTTGATGTGTCGCAGACTGGCTGGGCGGGAACCTCTGGCTCGGCTCCCCGCCGCTCCGGCAAAGCCTAACTAAATCGAACCTCAGGGGATTCGGACACTCATGCCCCTGAGCCTTAATACAGTAGCGTGCGCTGTGCGCACGGAAAATAGCGGCGTGTAGGGGAGACGAGCGCGCAGCGCACGCTACGCCGGGTGTCCCAATGTTGTGTGATTCGATTTAGCCAGCGGACGTCGAGCCGACTCTCAATCTCCAGACGGAGCAATGAGATCTTGCTCTGTTGTGGTTTGCCTCACCGTAGCGCAGTTCCTCCTCCTTTCTTGGGATAGCGCTGGGAAGAGAGGAGACGTTGTACTAACAGGCGTAGCCGCGTCGTCCCTGACGTACGCCACGTCAGGGAAAAATCGCTCAGTCTGAGTGTAAAGGGGGTAACGTGCCCAAAGTCACTGCCAACAACTACGAGACCGTGGTCGGTCGAGGATCTGCTTGCGGATATGAAAGGCTTCCTCGATGCCCTCAATCTGGACCAGGTGCATTATGTGGGCGAATCGATTGGCGGCCTGCTCGGCATCGCCTTGGCCACACGCTGGCCGGAGCGGGTCAAGAGCTTGACCCTGTGCGCCGGGGCGATTGCGATCCCGAAGTCCGTCCAGCGCCATTTTTCCCTCGGCTACGCTGACTGGCACACCGCGCTCGGCGCACTCGGGTCAGGAGGATGGGCGAAGGCCTTGATGGAACGCGGCGGCCTCGCTGGTGGGGATATGGACCCAGCGCGTCAGGACTGGATCGTCCAGGAGTGGGGCAAGACGCCAACCCACGTGCTGCAGGGCATGTGTCGCCTGGTGCCAGGCCTCAATGTCAGCTCGCTACTCCCCCAGATACAAGTGCCGACTCTGGTCCTCGCTCCGGCCCGCAGCGCATTTAGTCCGTTGGCTGAACAGGTGGGGGTGCGCGACGCGATCCCGGGCGCGCGCATCGCGGTGATCGAGGGGCGCGGACACGAGATCTATGTCGACGAACCTGAGGAGTGTACCAACGCGCTGCTGAAATTCCTGCGTTCTCTTGGCTAGCAGCCTGCGCGGTCACAGGAGGTAGATATGATTGTTCAGGCGCGGAAAAAATACAAAGTGGTCACCGAAAAGAGTGTCCCGATGAAGACGCGGGACGGAATCACACTCTTTGCCGACGTCATACGTCCGGACACGGCGGGGCGTTTCCCGGTCCTGCTCAGCCGGACCCCATACAACAAAAAGGGGATGGATGATCCCAATGGCCCTAATTACCTCTTCGCCCGTTATGGCTACATCTCGGTCATGCAGGACTGTCGCGGCCGCTTCGAGTCGGAGGGCGAGTACGACACGATTTTTCAGGAGATCGCCGACGGCTACGACGCCGTCGAATGGGCCGCCCGGCTGCCGTGGTCTAACGGGCGTGTCGGCACCACGGGGCAGTCCTATCTCGGACTGACGCAGTATATGATCGCCTGTAATGATCCGCTGCCACAATCACTGCAGGTGATGGCTCCGGTCTCGGCCTCCTCGGATTACCATGCCAGCTGGATCTATCACACCGGCGGCGTGTCGCTGTGGGGATGGATGGTTCCTTATGCCCTCTTCAAGGGGCTTAACACGCTCAGGCGGCTCAAACGGGATGATCTTTTTGCAAAGGCCAAAGAGTATGTCGAAGGCGGAGAATTTCCTATTCCCCGAGAAACCCGTTTCGGGCTGAATGCCTTCACGCCGCTGACCGAGAAGTGGTATCGCCATCTGCCGATCAAGGATTGGGGTGAACTGCTGAAGGAAGCCGCACCGTATTTCGCCGAGCATATTAAGCAGGCCGATGACGGCGAGTACTGGTATCGCGCCAATGTCAACCGCCATGCCGCCAGCATCAGTGTGCCGATGCTGCACGTGACCTCGTGGTATGACATCTTCGGTGAAGGCGGACTGAGCGCGTATCAGAGCATCAAGGCCAACAGCCGCTTCGCCAAAGCGCGTAACGGGCAGCGACTGATTATCGGACCGTGGGGGCACCTGCTGCCGTATACCGTGCCCAGCTCGCGCGGCACCGGCGATATCGATTTCGGACCGGCGGCACTGATTGACCTGACCGAAACGCTGGTGCGCTGGTTCGATTACTGGCTCAAAGATGTGGACAACGGCATCATGGACGAGCCGCCGGTTACGATCTTCACCTTAGGTGAGAACCGCTGGCAAACATTGTCCGACTGGCCGCCGCCTAACCTGCGACAGGTGCGCTATTTTCTGCACAGCCAGAAGGGGGCCAATTCCTTGCGCGGCGACGGCACGCTTTCTACCGTGCCGCCCGGCAGCGAACGAGCGGACACGTATGTCTACGATCCGAACGACCCCGTCCCGTCGCTGGGCGGCAACAATCTCACCATTGATATAGGTGTGCAGGATCAGCGGCCGGTCGAAGAGCGGCACGACGTCCTGGTCTACACGTCGGACCCACTGGAGCATCCGCTAGAGGTGACGGGGCCCGTGACTGTCGCCCTCTGGGCGTCGTCTGCGGCGGTCGATACCGACTTCACCGCCAAACTCGTGGACGTGCATCC
>JACQEL010000366.1 GCA_016200595.1 Deltaproteobacteria bacterium | reverse complement strand
TGTTGCACGTTTTTTCCCATAGGCACCTCCTCATCAACATAGCAACCTCATCAACCTTCAGTTTTCACCACACAGCCTTGGGGTAACAAGTTCAGCAGATGTGCAAAGGCACGTTCAACGTAGTTCTTATCCTTCGACTCAAGGGTCAATTTCACACGGTATTCGTCATTGCCGATCTTGGGATACGAGCCTAAGAGCAAATCAGGATACTCGTGTAGGGTTTCATTGAGGTGGACAGCGATCGTGCTCTCGATTTCATTCGTGTAGATGATTTTCAGGTAGTAAGGATCGACACTAAAGCGGTCTTTCAAGGCGAGGAATTTCTGTTGCAAGATTTCCGGAATGCCGGGCAAGATGTAGATGTTTTCCAGCTTAATGGTGGGAAATCGCAGGCGATCGTCCATGAGCAATTCGGCTCCCTCAGGCACTTCTGCCATCTTGAGATGGGCGGAATTGACTGGACGGTCGGTGAGGTACTCGCGAATTTTGCTCTCTAATAAGGGATGAACGATGACCTGGCGGCCCAGGGCCCGAGCCACTCCTTCGATAGTGATATCGTCATGAGTAGGCCCGACTCCTCCTGAGGTAAAAACGATATCAAACTTCTGGTGAAAGTCTCGGACGGTTTCGGCAATAACGTCTAACTCGTCAGGAATCACCGTAATCCGCTTCAAGGTTACCCCGAGCTGACGCAGCTCGCGGGCCAAGAAAGAAGAATTAGAGTCTACGGTTTTTCCTGAGAGGATCTCGTTTCCGATCACCACGATGCCGGCACCCAGCTCTCGCATGACAGACACTATAACCCCATTTAGACGAGGATAGCAAGATTTCCAGGTTGAGATTTTATTGCGGATTTGAGAATGGCCGCAGCCCTACAAGCGTTCGTCGACGAATCCCACATTCAGGTCCTGGAAATCTTTCAGCTCCTGCACCAAGTAGTCTTTCAGCTTTTTCTTCAACCGGCTTTCGAGCTGACGCACCCGCTCGCGACTAATGCCGTACTGATCGCCGATTTCCTGCAAGGTCAACGGTTCCTCCGCCAGTAGGCGCTTGCTAAAAATCACCTGCTCCTTGCCTTTGAGTTTACGGGAGAACTCCAGCATTTTTGCGCTGATTAACTGCCGATACTCGCTCGCAGCGACCTCTTCTTCGGCATTCGCGCGTTTGTCAGCCAGCAAGTCCAAGAGGGTGCCGGATTTGTCCTCCCCATCGAGAGGCGTATCAACCGAGAGATCGCGAGCAGCCATGCGCTGCTCCATCTCCACGACCTCGTCCTCTTTCACGCCCAAGTTCTGGGCCAGGAGCTTGGGTGCGGGGGAGAATCCTTCAGCCTCCAGGCGTTCCTTTTCTCGCTGCAGGTTAAAGAAGAGTTTGCGCTGGGCTTGGGTGGTGCCGACCTTGACCAGCCGCCAATTGTTCATGATGTAGCGGATGATATACGCCCGTATCCACCACACGGCGTAGGAGGGGAAACGCACCCCCCGGTAGGGGTCGAAGTTGCGCACGGCCTCCATCAGGCCGACGTTTCCTTCCTGGATCAGGTCCAAGAGATTGTGAAACGCACGCTGGTAATTCCGGGCGAGCATGACCACCAACCGCAAGTTTCCCGTCACCAGCCGGTAGGCCGCCTCAATATCGCCGTACTCTTTGTATTGGACCGCCAGTTCGTGCTCTTCTTCGGGGGTGAGAAGGGGATAGCGACGAATCTCGGCCAGGTACCGATGGAGGGAGTCAGTAGGCACCAGCGCGGTGTCCGCGCTCGGCTCTTTTACTTTTGTGACCTCCGCAATTTCTACCGACAGGGTGTCCTCGGCGTCGTCTTTCGCCGTCAGGTCCATCCTGTCAGCTTTGTCAGGATTCGCGACACGTGCCATGATCACGGTAGTATAGGTGAGCAGTCAGTCAGCAAAAAGGGGGGCAAGGGTTTAATTGAGGGAGGAGTTGCCCTACTAGGTGAAGTGGTTCTTCGCCCCAATTCCCGCCGTAAATCTTATAACTGTATATGTCTTCTGGGATCTTCTTCGTAGCAACTTTCGAGCAACTCGGCCGCCTGACGCACGCGCTCGTCACCAGCCCGTGGCAGTTGGATCATCAACTTGACGTAGAGATCGCCGCTCGTGTGAGTCTTTTCGTTGGTGACCCCTTTGCCTTTGAGGCGGAGCTTCTGTCCACTCTGGCTTCCTTCGGGAATCTTCAGTTTGACCTCGCCACTTGGGGTTGGCACGGTCACCGTTGTGCCACTCAAGGCTTCCCGCACTGTTACCGGGAGTTCCAGAAAGAGATCCTGACCTCTGCGTTCCAGATAGGGATGAGGACGAAGACGAATGACCAGGTAAAGATCCCCAGCCGGTCCGCCAGGAGTGCGAACCGCGCCTTTCCCGCTCAGACGGACCCGTGAGCCTTCATCCACTCCCGGGGGAATTTTTACCGTGAGGCGCTCTGGGGTAATAATTCGCCCGCTTCCTCCACACCGCAGGCACCCACCAGCGCTGAGTCGGCCAGTGCCGCCGCAGCGGGTGCAGGCACGCGTCAAAGCCACAGAACCGGAGCCCACCCTAATCTGCCCTTTTCCGCTACATTCTGGACAAACGGTGCTCGTTCTCCCGCGTTGTCCGCCGGCGCCATGACAGATCGGGCAGGGACTCGGATGTTGTAGTGAGATGACCCGGCTCGTGCCTCGTACCGCTTCTAGCAAGTCGAGATCGAGTATGTGCTCGATATCCTCCCCTGGCTCAGCCCCACCTTTCTCTCGTCCCCGGTTTGCGGACCCAAACCAGTCACCGAAGAGATCCTCAAATGAGAAAGAAGCGCGGTCGCCACGCGGTTCAGGCTGGGCTCTGCCGGCGGCGCTACTACGCCACTGCTGGTAGGCACGCGTATTCTCCGCATCGAACCCGGGACGGAGTCCGGCCTCACCAAATTCATCGTAGAGCTTGCGTTTCCCGGGATCGCTCAGCACGTCATGAGCGATCGAGATTTCTTTGAAGCGTTCTTCAGCCGCTTTGTTGCCGGGGTTAATGTCAGGATGATGCTTCCGAGCTAGCTTGCGGTAGGCTTTCTTGATGTCATCGGCAGATGCGGTGCGGCTTACGCCGAGCGCATGATACAGGTCTTTCTGTGCCATCTCTCCTTAGACCTTTTCAGGGGGGAGAACTTTCCACACTTTGCCGGCAGCAATTTCCCGCAATGCGGTGACGACCTCCTTATTCTCCGACCTGACGAGAGGAGGGGCGCCCTTGAGCAACTCTTTGGCCCGGCGCGCGGCCACCACCACCAGTTCGAACCGGCTGGGAATCTTAGCGAGACAATCCTCAACAGTGATACGGGCCATAGCCGTCCTTTCCGTAACAGGGATAGCGATAAAATATACAACAATACTAATAGCGAAAAGGAAAGCAGAAAGAAACCGCTGTTGGGTGTATAACAATTTCCCGCTAATGCAGCAGAGAGGCGGCTGAAAATTTGCCGTCCACCCTTCGACAAGCCTGTCCTGAGCAAAGTCGAAGGGCTCAGGGCGAACGGGGTTGGAGCTGAAGTCGTGACGAATTGGCCGTTCGTGCTGAGCCTGTCGAAGCACGCACACGGCGTGGTACGAACCGAGCCAAGATTTTATTATACACCTCCCGCAGTTCGCGACCTTGACAAGCTCCCGACTGCGGGGTACTTCCGGTCCGGGAGAAACCTATGGGGTTGTGGGAGCGTTTGATTGGAACCGGGCCAGTCGAGGAGAAAGACGCCCGGAGCGTGCTGCCGGAACTGCTGGCAAGCTATGGTGAGGAAGTCCGTCTCGCTCGGCAAATCCGTGAGCACGCCGACCAGGCGCCGCATCAAATTGGGGCGCAGCAGTTGCACGCGGTGGCTGAAGAACAAGATCGACTGGCTCAATTACTCCGAGACAAGATTACTGCCCTGGGTGGCGAAGTCAGTGACCACCTCGCTCCTCTGAGAGGAGGAAAAAATCACTGGGCCCGAGTCGCGCGCGACCTGGAAGAAACCCAGGCTCTCAGACGGCACTACAACGAGCAGGCAATTCGCTGGGATCCACACCTACCCGATGTCGTAGAGCTGTATCGGATGCTGGAACAGGAGAAAAACCGCATTATCGCCGCGCTGCGTGATATCGCTTTACGAGCCGACCCACACGCCTTGGACTAAAAGTTGGAAGCGTTCAGCTCTGAGCTTTCAGCAGTCAGCCAGAAGAAGAAGCCTTCAGCGGTCAGCACTCAGCAATCAGCCAGAAGAAGAGGGCCGAGCAGATTCTCTGAGCAGCTGAAAGCTGACGGCTGATTGCTTACTATAGCGAGTTTCACTTGGGTGAGACCTGCAAGCGAGTGTAGGGGCGAATCTGGTATTCGCCCTGCCCCGCGCCCCCAGTGGGCGATCACCAGGATCGCCCCTACAGAGGAGGATGCAGGCAACTGAAAACTGCTATAAAAATTTTCTTTCCGTCTATTCTTCCTCATCTCCTACGCTCGGGTGGTCTTCGTCATTACGGAGCGGACGCGGAGCAAAATGGCCTTGGACTGAGGCGGCAGAAGGCGCCGTCCACGGTTGTCCCGGTCCGGGACGCGGAGCTCCTCCACCACCGTGTCGTCGAGGGTGAGAATGAGGAGGCTGATCGTGCCGCCACGGTTTTTGTCGCTCTTGCTGCCCATTGGGCGCGTGTTTGAGGCGATTACTGACAAAGCCGATGCGTTCCTCGATGCGTTTCAGGGCGGCGATAATCGGCGTCAGATGTTCGGTCAGGCTCCGCCGGATCAAATCGGCCACGATCGGTAGGAAGGTTTCGGTTTGTTCCCCTTCCTCAGGCCGTGCCGGCGCAGGGGCGAGTGGCAACCCTTGGATCGTCGTCGCCACAGTAGAGAAACCAGTTGTGATCCTTTCTTCGACGGCGTTGAGCCGCTCCAGGAGCGGCGCCAATAACTCTGCGGGCGAGAGCGCAACTGGAGCCGGCGCCGAACTTTTTGCCGAGCGGGGACGTTTCTTTTCCGTCGCAGCCAAGGATTTTGCCGGTGCATCTTTCCGGGATGTCGGAGACGCGGCTTTTGCCATGAGATTCCTTTCTCAAAGTAAGGGCAGAGTGTCCTCTGCCGTCATCACTCAGTCGGTCAGGACCTGGTCAGGTCGGCTACAGCAGACTCGTCGCGTATTCTAAGAGTTCTCCCAGCTTACGGATTTTGCTTGCCCGCACCGGCCACTCAGCGGTGGGAGCCTGCGAGAACTCTTCGACCTGACACTGCAAACTCTGTTCAATAGCTTCGACACAGCGATGGAGATACTCGTGCTCGCGTTGGCGGCGACGGGCTTGCAGAATGGTACGTAAGTGGATGATCTCAGCCATGATGTCACTAAGGGTTTTCCCCTTCTCCATCGGGCAGACGCCACCCGCCGCTGGCGTACCACTCAATCTGGCGTGCCATCCCGAGCAAGATACGCACGTCACGGTCCTCGAGCCCGGCCCGGCCCAGAATACGGCGCAGGGCAAACATAATGTGGTCAGGATTATCTCCGTGTAAGAACCCAACCTTGAGGAGGGCCTGCTTGAGCTTCTCGTACATCAGCTCTTGCCGTTCCGCCAGCGCCAAAGGGCGTGCAGGGGCAGCAGCTTCCTCCTGCGCGGCGATGAATACCTCATAGCAGCACAGCAACACCGCTTGCGCCACGTTGAGCGAAGTGTAGCCTGGATCAGTGGGAATCGTGGCCAGCCGATGGCAGAGGCGCAGGTCCTCGTTACTGAGCCCACTGTCTTCAGGACCAAAGACCAGGGCGACGCGGTTCGCCGTAGCCGCGGCGAGGATATGGGGCGCCAACGCACGGAGCGGCAACGCCCCGTCACGGTACAGTCCCGGGCGGCACGTCGTCCCGACCACGAGGCCACACTCGGCCACTGCGGCGCGCAGTGAGCTGTGGACCTGCATCGTATCCAACACGTCACGGGCATGCACAGCCATGGTGTCAGCGGCATTCCGGCAAAGCTGGGAAGGATTCACCAGCGCGAGATCATTGATTCCCATATTTCGCATCGCCCGGGCCACGGCGCCGATGTTGCCGGAATACCTGGGCCGGACGAGAACGATGCGCAGATTTGCTAAGCTCACATGAATGGAGAGCTTGTAGTCGTCGGTTAACGTTTGCCAGCGGCGGCACTGGGAGCGCTGCCAGCGTGACGCTGCCGGAGCCAGCGAATTATTTCTTCTCTTTGCACAAACGGTTCACGGTGACGACGTGTGTGATGACCTTCGCGATACACGATGTCGGCTTCGAGCAACTCCTCAAGGTAACGGTGCAGCGGATAAGGCCCACCCTCTGCCCCCATCTCTTGGAGCAGCTTCCGGAGACGCTCAAGCCATTCGCCGTCGAGCTGGAGTTCGATGCGTAGTGGTCGTCCGATGGCGAGGACTTTAGACCGAATGTGCTTTTCCATGAATCCCAGACCTTACAGACCGCCGTAGTATTTCCCTATTCGTCTGCTTTTGCAAGACCAGGGCTTGGCTTCTTACGATGTTCTACGTTGACCCTAGCCGAAGTATTCATTACAACCGTTCGATAACCACTATGGCTACTCTTTGCGCCAGCGCTACCGCTCATCCTTCGTATTGCTATGACCAAGACGAAATTCTTCG
>JACQEL010000365.1 GCA_016200595.1 Deltaproteobacteria bacterium | reverse complement strand
TCGGTCAATTCCCTTGGCGCGGGGTCCCGGCTTTACCGGTTGAGGTGGTACTCCTCCCCTCGTGGTTTCCTATTAATATTTATGAGATGTCCAGTTGGGCGCGAGGCACAGTAGCCCCACTGAGTATTACCCTGGCTCACCAACCTGCTATTGCTATTCCTGCTGCCTGCGGTGTCCCTGAACTGTGGAAAGATCCGCCAGAACGTTCTGATCTCAGTTTTCCTGCTTCTTCCTCGCTAGTTTCCTGGGAAAACTTTTTTATCGTCGTAGACAAGCTGTTGAAATTTCTTGGCAGAAGTCCAGTGAAACCTCTGCGCCAGCGAGCCTTGCGCAAGGCTGAACGGTGGGTACTGGACCGTCAAGATGTGAACGGAGGCTGGGGTGGTATTCAGCCCGCAATGCTCAACTCGGTGATGGCGCTGCACAGCCTTGGCTATCCACACGACCATCCCGCAGTCGCCAAAGGGATTCAGGCCATCGAAGACTTTCTCATGGAAACGGGCGGACACCTCTTGTTCCAACCGTGTGTGTCGCCGGTGTGGGATACCGCCTGGGCCATCAAAGCGCTCATCGATTCAGAGTTTCCCACTGACCATGCGATCGTCACGAAAGCGGCGAATTGGATTATTGACAACCAAATTTACAAAACCGGCGACTGGCAAATCAAGAATCCAGAACTGGAACCTGGCGGGTGGGTGTTCGAGTTTGCCAATGACTGGTATCCGGATGTGGATGATTCCGCGGTGATCCTCTTTACCCTCAAACGAGTCACAGGCCTCGATGAGCGCAAGAAGGATCGGGCTCTTGCTCGAGGGCTGAATTGGACCCTGGGAATGCAGAGCCGCAACGGTGGCTGGGCAGCATTTGATACGGACAACACTTTAGACTTGTGGAATCAGATCCCGTTTGGCGACATGAAGGCCATGATCGATCCGCCCACTGCGGATCTGGCTGGGCGGCTGTTGGAGATGATGGGGGTGTTTGGTTATGACCTCGACTTTCGTCGGGCTCGTCGGGCGCTTGACTTTTTGCACTCTGTGCAGGAACCCGACGGTTCATGGTGGGGCCGCTGGGGGGTCAATTACCTTTATGGCACCTGGTCGGTGTTGGTCGGGCTCCGCGCTATTGGTGAGGATATGAACCGTGCGTACGTGCGCCGTGCGGTAGCTTGGCTCAAAGAGCGGCAGAACCCGGACGGGGGGTGGGGCGAAGATTGCCTCTCCTATTGGGATCAGAGTAAAGCCGGAAAAGGCGAGAGTACTCCCTCGCAGACCGCCTGGGCCGTGCTGGGGCTGCTCGCCGCAGAAAATGAGCTGAGCCCAGCAGTGTTCAAGGGTATCGCCTATTTGCTGGCGCAGCAGGAAACCGCTGGCTCGTGGCCCGAGGAGCTTTTTACGGGAACCGGATTTCCGCGCCATTTCTACCTCCGCTACTACGGATACCGAAACTATTTCCCTCTGATGGCATTAGGACAGTTCCGTACACGGGTACGGGCACAGGGGAGGCAATAACGCGAGGCGAGTGAGGGGGAAAGGAGAGCGACCGTGTTGATCAAAGTCAAGACCATACAGCTTGATACCGTTAAGAAAGTACAACTCTTCGATCTGACGAACGAAGTAAAAGGATTCCTCGCTGACACCAGCGTATGGAACGGCATGGGGATAGTTTCGACGCTGCACACGACTACCAGTGTGTTTTTCACCGAGGTCCAGGATGCACTCTGGGATGATGTGGATAGGTTTCTCCGTAACCTCGTGGCAGAACGCGCTGAGTACAAGCATAACGACCCACGTTTTTCTGACTGTGACCGACACAATGCGGCTGCGCATTTGCGGGCTATCGTGCTTGGCGGTTCTGTGGCACTCCAAGTGGAGAATGGGCGGCTGGTGTTAGGCCAGTTCCAACGTATAGTTTTTGCCGAGCTTGACGGTCCCCGCCTCCGTTCGCTACGAATACAGTTTATGGGGGAGGAGGCTGCGTTGACATTGCCCAGCTGGGGCAAGAGAGACAGCCTGCAGCGCTCCGCCACTGGGGGGCTGAGATGAAGAAATTGGCCGTGCTGGGATCGACTGGCTCGATCGGAGTGACCACCTTGTCCATTGTCGAGCGGTTTCCTGACCGCTTTCGCGTGGTTGCTCTGGCCGCGGGTAAAAACCTGGAGAAGCTCAAGGAACAGGTGCGCCGCTTTCAACCTGAAGTAGTGTCGATCACGAGTGAGGCCGATGCGAAAGATCTCCGGGCGCACCTTCCCGAATTTCGTGGAGAAATTCTGTCTGGTGCTGAGGGGTTGCTAGCGGTGGCAACCCATCCTGAGGCTGAGATGGTGATGGCCGCTCTGGTGGGTGCGGCCGGCTTGCCGCCCACGCTGGCCGCGATCCAAGCCGGCAAAACCATTGCGCTGGCCAACAAAGAGGCCTTAGTCATTGCTGGTGAACTCATGACCCGGGAAGCCAAGCGGTACCGAGTCCGCCTCTTGCCAGTCGATAGCGAGCATAACGCTATTTTTCAAGCTCTGCAGGGACACGCGCGCGAGCGTGTCAAGCGGATCATTTTGACGGCCTCTGGTGGCCCGTTCCTCCGCCGCCCAGCCGACGAACTGGCGGCGGTGAGTATCGCGGAAGCGCTCCAGCATCCAACCTGGAAGATGGGGAACAAAATTACCATCGACTCGGCTACCCTGATGAATAAAGGCTTAGAAGTCATCGAAGCGCGCTGGCTTTTCGATCTGCCCCCAGAGCAGGTAGCGGTGATTATCCATCCGCAAAGTGTGGTCCACTCGATGGTTGAGTATGTGGATGGTTCAGTGTTAGCCCAGCTGGGCATTCCTGATATGGCAATCCCTATTTCTTACATTCTGGCCTATCCTGATCGCTTGTCGCTGACCCACCTCCCTGCTCTCGACCTGGCTGCGGCTGCGCAGCTCACCTTTTTTGCGCCGGATTTCGTCAAGTTTCCCTGTCTCGGGCTCGCCTATGAAGCACTCGCGCGCGGTGGGACGTGTCCAGCGGTTTTGAATGCGGCGAACGAAGTTGCGGTGGCGAGCTTTCTCTCCGGCCAGATCAGCTTCCCCGATATCGCGGCGATGAATCGGCGCGTGTTGGATGCCCATAATACACAACCTGTGAACAATCTTGAGGATTTGCTGGAGGCGGACCGCTGGGCCCGTAGCCAAGCGCGCAACGCTTTTGGTCTGACGCAGCTTCGTGCGGTAGCCTCTGCCTAGGTCAGCTACGGCATCAAGGGACGAGGAAGAGAACCGTGAACCAGGGTGAAGCAACACGGGGAGAGTTGGAATTTTCTCCCTTTTTCTCGGCTGCTGCGGCGTTGACACTGGCTGACGCCTACTCTTACTGCCGCCGGATTACGCAGAAAAGTTCCTCCAATTTTTACCATGCGTTCCGCTTGCTCCCTGCCGAGCGGCACAATGCCCTGTGTGCGCTCTATGCTTTTTGCCGATTTTTAGATGATATTGCTGACCGGCCTGAGGTGATCAGCGAACAACAACAAGCCGGCAGTCAGAAAGAAAAGCTGACGATTTTGCTGCAGATGTGGCGCGAAGAACTCCGCAGCTGCTGTGCCGGAAACCCCCGCCACCCGATCTCGCAAGCCCTGGCTGATGTCATGCGCCGTTTTCCTATCCGGCAAGAGCATCTCGCCGGTATTATTGACGGGGTAGAGATGGATCTGTACCGGACGCGCTATCACACTTTTGCCGAACTCTACGACTACTGCTACCACGTCGCGTCGTTGGTCGGCCTGGTGTGTATCGAAATCTTCGGGTATCGCAACCCCAGCGCTCGCGACTATGCCGTCAACTTAGGGGTGGCGTTCCAACTGACAAATATTCTGCGTGATGTCCGAGAAGATGCGCGGCGCGACCGCATCTACCTCCCTACCGAGGATCGTGAGCGGTTCGGCTATAGCGAACAAGAACTCTGCGCTGACGTGTATAATGATGCCTTCGTGCGCCTGATGACTTTTGAGGCAGAGCGCGCACGCAGCTATTACCATCAGGCAGTTTCTCATCTCGCCGCTGAGGACCGCCGCACCCTAGCCGCCGCCGAAGCCATGCGTCTCATCTATCATCGGTTGCTCGATAAGCTTAGCGCGCGGCACTTTAATGTGTTCGACTCGCGGGTAACTTTGGCAACCGCTGGGAAGGTTGGCCTGGTATTCCTGGCATGGGTACGTGGACGATTACCGTTCTAAACCGGACGGCAAGAGGTTCATACACTCATGCGCCTGAGCCTGAAAGCCGTAGCGTGCGCTATGCGCACGAAAATAGTGGCGGACAGGGGAGACGTGCGCACAGCGCACGCTACGCCGAGAGTGCCAATCTCATGCATCTTGGTTTAGCGCGGCTGTGGCGCTTTTCCTGCAAGCAAGTGCTGATACTGCAAACAGTATCAGCCCGCAGAAACTACACCACTTTCTCTCCGGACTCATGATAAGAGCGGCGGGGACAGCAATTCTCTGGCGGCGCTGCTAAGGCCAGCGCTGCGGTAATTGCTTGGCTGCAACGTGCTACTGACACTGATCTCGCCGACCATCCGCCGCCGAAAGTTGAGACGGGCTAGGAACCACGTACCAGGCAGCAGTAAATAACGGCTGCCAGTGAAAAGCCGTCTGCCCCGCTACGCGACCGCACGCAGTTTTTTGCCGTTGCCGCGCGAGGAATTTACCACTCCTTCATTGTCCGGCAGGAAATCGGCAATATTCGTCTTGCCGTAGCGTGAACCGGGAAACAATGAGCGAATGGCAAACGCGACCTGACCCATCAGACGTTTGACTCCTGGCGTCTTTTCTGCCTCGCAGATCGGCTCCAGGCGGACAATAGCGCCTTCGGGTTTCTTGCAGACCTGGAAGAAAAACTGTTGTTTTTTGCCCGGTTCGATCACTAGGGCTTCAAGCAACAGTTTGCTGCAATCAGTATTAATGTAGTATTCGCTTACGCGCTTGATTCCATCCGGATCACGGAGGAACATCTCCGGCCGGCGGATGACGATCTGTCGCAGATCAATCGGCCCTTCAATAGTAACGTTTGGCATCAGCCCTCTCCTTAAAGGACGCAGAAAATTTCCTCCGGGTGTCCTGCGTATGAGTTCCCCTTAATAATTGACTCCCAGAGGCCGCCCCGTCTGCCCCTCTACAGACTGAGCGCATAATTGTTGTATTTACCTGTCTGAGGGCAGGGGGTCAAGTCTTGACTTTTTCCCTCCTACGAAGCCCTAGGATAAAGGCTGCGCCCCTCAGCTCTTCTGCCCAAGCGTAAAAACGCCTCATTGCCTTTTCCGTGCTCTACTTTACAGAATGTAGGGCATCGGGATATAACACGGCTACACGCTAAATCGCCGGTCTGGAGAAAACAGGCAATGTTTTCTATTCTTCCTTCTTCTAGCACATCCGCACATAAAAGCCCCTACGTGGTTTCGACCGAAGAGGCGATTGAGGAAATCCGCGCTGGTCGCATGATCATCCTCATGGACGATGAGGACCGAGAAAATGAGGGGGATCTGTGCATGGCGGCTGAGACGGTTACCCCGGAGGCCATCAATTTCATGGCGATGTATGGCCGGGGACTGATCTGCTTACCTATGGCTGAAGAGCGGATTGATGCCTTGGGCCTGCCGATGATGGTCGCGAAGAACACCGCTCCCCTCGGTACGGCTTTTACGGTTTCGATTGACGCGCGGCAGGGAGTGACTCACGGCATCTCAGCCGCGGACCGGGCCGTGACCATCTTGACCGCTGTCCGGGAGGGGGTGCGACCTGAAGATGTGGTCGTGCCAGGGCATGTGTTTCCGCTGCGGGCACGCCGTGGTGGAGTGCTTGTCCGCACCGGTCAGACCGAAGGAGCGGTGGATCTGGCTCGTCTGGCTGGGTTCAAACCTGCCGGGGTCATCTGTGAGATCATGCGAGATGACGGCACTATGGCGCGGTTAGCCGACCTGGAAGAGTTTTCCGTTCGCTACGGTTTTAAAGTCGCCACCATTGCCGACCTCATTCATTACCGGCTCCGCCATGACTCGCTCGTCCATCATGTGGCTGAAGCGCGCTTGCCGACGCGTTACGGCGGGGACTTTACGGCTCATGTCTACACCAGCGATGTCGATGAAGAAGAACATCTGGTTCTGGTGAAAGGGCAGATTACCCCTGAGGATCTCGTTTTGGTGCGTGCCCATGCCGAATACCTGCCTGGCGATGTCTTTGGTTATACGCAGAGCAATACCAGTGCTTTGCTTCATCAAGCGATGGAACTGATTGCGGCCGAGGGCAAGGGCGTGCTGCTCTACTTACGTCAGGAGGGCCAGGGAGCACAATTATTCCGCGAGAGCGGTCGAGCTAGCAAGCGTCTTCAGTCTGAGGGCTCCCGCCACCCGAGTACGAGTCCTGGCTCGCAGGTGTACGACTTTCGTGACTATGGTATCGGTGCCCAGATCCTGCGTGATATCGGGGTGCGGAGAATGCGGCTCTTGACCAATTCTCCTCCCCGCCGACTGGCAAGTTTAACCGGGTATGGTTTAGAGATTACTGAATACGTGCCATTAAACGGAGTGGTGCAAGATCGTCACGCCGCGGCTGTGAAGAAGAGTGCACGCACCCCGCGCATTTCCGCCTAGCTCCACTCTCTATGCTGCCTTCTGATCTCCTGGTAAAAGCTACCACTGCCGATAAAACTGTTCGTGCGTTAACTGCGGTGACGACAGCTTTGGTTGACGAAGCCCGTGGACGTCATCAGACGGCGCCCACCGCGAGCGCGGCTCTGGGCCGGGCTCTTACGGCTGGCCTGTTGCTGGGCGCTATGCTCAGGGAGGACGAGAAACTCTCGCTGCAGTTTCTGGGCAACGGTCCACTGCGCGGTATTCTGGTGGATGCTAATGCCCAAGGAGAGGTGCGGGGTTTTGTCTACCATCCCCGTACGCATCTCCCCATCCGGCGCGGGAAGCTCGACGTGGGCGGCGCAGTTGGGGCTGGAACACTCACTGTGATACGCACTCAGCCCTGGGCCAAGGAGCCGTATCGCAGTATTCTGCCGATTGTCTCAGGTGAGATTGGCTCCGATATTGCCCACTACCTGCTCAATTCAGAGCAAATCCCGTCAGCGGTGAGTCTGGGAGTATTCGTGCAACCCGACGAGACCGTCGCTGCGGCCGGCGGGTTTGTCGTGCAGGTCATGCCGGGCGTAAGCACGGAGACCATCGCGCAGCTAGAAGCAAATGTGGCCCAGGCCCGGCCGGTCAGCCAGCTGGTGCGCGAAGGCGCGACGCCCCAAGAGATCTTGACTCATGTGCTTGATGGATTTGGTCCCACCGTGGTGGCTGAACTGCCGGTACGCTTCACCTGTCGCTGTAACCGTGAACGTGTACTGGGAGTCCTGGTCGCGTTGGGGCGGGCGGAAGTTGCAGACTTGCTGGTGACGGAGGGGCAAGTGACCGTCACGTGTGAGTTTTGCGGCAAGCAATACACAGTCGAGCGGACCGAACTCGAAACGCTCTTTCCTGCATAGAATAAGGGAAAAGGGATTACCCTTTCCCCTTTTCAGGCTTCGACTTCACCCCGTTACGCTCAGCCCGAACGGGGCCAGAGTTGTGAACTGTACTGGACGCGTACGTAAAGTGCTATGACTACTCGATAAGGCTGCCAGCCAATGAGACTTTCGAAAAGAGTTTTCCTCCTTCTCGTTTCTTCGCTGTTCTCTTGCGTGGTTTTGACCTCGGCTTGGCCTGCCGAGCCGGATTGGGCAGCGGTCGAAAAGGAAGCTGGCGAGCTGCTCAGCCACTATGTGCAGATCGACACGACCAATCCCCCAGGCAACGAACTCTCCGCCGCTAATTTCTGGAAGCAGCAGCTTGCGCAGGAAGGTCTGGAGGCACAGGTATTTGAGTCACAAACTGGACGCGGCGTTGTCTACGCCCGACTCAAAGGCACCGGTGAGAAAAAGCCTCTCATTCTGTTGCATCACCTCGATGTGGTGCCTGCAGTCAAAACTGATTGGGAGGTCGATCCCTTCGCCGGCATAGTCAAAGATGGTTATGTGTACGGTCGCGGCGCGATCGACTGCAAAGGGGTTGCGGCTGTGCAATTCATGGTCTTTGCCTTACTCAAACGGTTAGGCATGCCGCTCAAACGCGACCTCATCTTCCTCGGCACAGCAGACGAAGAAGAAGGCGGGCGCCAGGGCGCGGGCTGGTTTGTGGACAACCATTTTGATCTGATTGCTGATGCCGAATTTCTCCTTACCGAAGGTGGCGGCATCCGCGTCCGTGACGGCAAGCGCTCGTACGATATTGATATTGCCGAGAAAGCGCCTTGCTGGATTCAGCTTGACGCCAGCGGTCCGGCTGGACACGGTTCACGGCCTTTGCCAGAGACCGCAGTGACCCGTCTGATCCGCGCGCTCGACAAAATCCTGCATTATGAGACTGAGGTCAAAGTCACCCCTGCGGTCCAAACCTATTTCACCACCTTAGCCACTCAGGAAGCGCCGGCTAAGGCCAAGCGTTTCCGCGATCTAAAACGTGCGTTGACCGATCCGACATTTCGCAAAGATTTTCTTGCCAACCCCACCTACAATGCCTTAGTACGGAACACCATTTCTCCCACCGTGTTGGAAGGCAGCAACAAAACGAATGTCATCCCTGCCCATGCGCGGGCCCAACTCGACTGCCGACTCCTCCCGGGTGAAGATCCACAACAGTTCGTGGCGAGCCTGGAAAAGGTGGTGAGCGACCCGGAAGTGCACTTTTCTATTTTGTTGAACTTTCCACCCCTGGCTTCAGCAGCCGATACCGAGCTGTTTCGCGCGATTCGCAGTGTTGCCGAACGGCATGACCCACAGGTGCCGGTCGTGCCCGCCGTGCTGGGCGGCTTCACCGATTCTCACTACTTTCGCCGCAAGGGAATTGTGAGCTACGGCTTCACTGGTATCGCGCTGACAGAAGAAGATGGCCGCCGCGTGCACGGTACCAACGAACGCATGCCGCTCACCGGTCTGCGCGAAGGCTCACAAATTTTGTTTGAACTGGTGCAGGAATTGAACAAATGAGATCGGTTCAGCGCAGTAGCCTGGATGAAGTGAAGCGGAATCCAGGCCGTAGGCTGGGCAATGGCATTAAGTTAAGGATCGAACTTGTGCTTCGACTTCGCCGCTGCCGCGGCTACGCTCAGCACGAACGGAAAAATTTCCACGATTTTCCCCACCCCGTTCGCCCTGAGCCCTTCGACAGGCTCAGGACAGGCTACGCGGAGCGAAGTCGAAGGGCCGTGTTCCGCCAGAGACCGTGCTAACTTAATGCCATTGCCGTAGGCTGGGGGGAGGTTCCCGGATTTCAGCCGGGCTACGATTCTGTTGATATCCGGGGGTGAGTTAAACAGGTGTTTGCCATGCGATAAGCCCTGACAGCTTTGGAAACAGGAAGCCGGTACGTTCGATATTCTTTCTGTAGGTTGGGTCGTTGGCGGCAAGCATGGTTTCTTCGAGGTGAGCCCGATAGGCGAGAAGACCTATATACATGACAGAGATCAGAGCATAGGCCACGCATACATTGGACAACAGCAACCCAATCGTTAACAAGGTATATCCCGTATAAATTGGGTGACGGACATACCGATAGGGCCCGGTCATGACCACATCACGAAACTGAATAAAAACCGCAAATGAGTGGCGCAAATAAAGAACGGCAATCAGTGACATTAGCTGACCACCCACGATCAGGAGACAGGAACTCGCGAGAATGGTGAACAATAAACGTGGGGGTGTATAATTCACTGTCATCCATCCTGGCATATAATCAGTCAAGTTATACAGCAAAATGGAGTAAACAGAGAGAGTTGGAATAAAGATAGCTTTCCAGTTCTGCGGCGCCTGCTGTGGCCGTGTGCTGCACAGCAAGATACTGCCATTAAAGGCATTAAACATAAAGAGAAGACTGTATCTAGTCAGGAGATAATAGGAAACCACCTCTGGCATAGCACCAGGGCTTCTTCGCCCCCAGTCATTTCCCATATGAGAGAGAAAGTCTATTTCTACAATAATCAGAATTACATTTTTTATTGCATAGTACAGCATGAAGGAAGAAAGAATATATTTCTCGATATAGTGCGTGATATCCTTCAATAGTAGATTTCTGAGATATTCAGTCATATGCTCAGCCATTGATTTTCTTAAGGGGGAATCTCTTTTCGTCGTTCATCGCCAGATGCCTTTCTCTTAAACAGCAAACAGGTGCCACTGGCTGAGCGGCACCTGTTTTAATTAAAGCTTAATTACTACCACGCATACTTGCCATCAGCAAAGGTGAACGTTCCTTGGTCGCAGTCGGGGTTTGTACCGGTCACGTTAGTGATGGTACTGCCCGCCGCACTCGGAGTAATTACGTTGGTTCCACTCTTGACCGTTCCATTAAAGCCGTCGTAGGTTTGAGTCTTGGCATAAAACCCTTCAAGGGCAATCACCGTGTTTGCCACATCTGATGCCACACTAGAGCAAACTGCGGTTTTCTTATACGCGGCAAACTGTGGGATGGCGATAGCTGCCAGGATGCCGATGATGGCGATCACTACCAGCAACTCAATCAAGGTGAAGCCTTTCTCATTATTACGAATCATACAATGTTCCTCCTTCAAGGTTAGGGTTGATAACTAACGAATACGCCCTATTGCCAACTGTGCCTTTCCTGAGTGTGTCCTTCATTTCAAGTTTATTTCCTCCTTTCCTCCCTTTTGACTTTTTTGCTTGTGGGTTACCGTGTTGGAAGTCGGTTTGGTTGCCGAGAGAAGGTAGCAATGCATGTGCCAAATATGAAAAATCGTAAGCCAGTCAGAGAGGAGAAAAAGCTATATAAATTCGATGACTTAACTGGTAGTGAGGAAACGACAAATTTTGTTTCTCTACTAAGAAAAGCACGCAATGACAAATTACGGCGCTGTCTGTTAATCCTTTGACAGTAGGGACCTGTGAAATTTGTTCTATCCATGGAGGTTGTATTTCTGCAGACGGTGTCGCAAGGAGCGGTAGTTAATGCCAAGAAATTCCGCCGCTTTTTTTTGCACCCCGCCAGATTTTTCCAGGGCTGCGCGCAGAATGCTTTGCTCGTATGCCTCTAGTGCGGCGTCGAGACTAACCCCTTGGCTAAAGAAGTCAGGATCAGTACTAAGGTTCTGCTGTTTTTCTGCCAGAGGTAACTCGGGACGCAACTGAGGCGAGCCGACTTGTTGCAGACGGGCTGGCAGGTCGGCGAATTGAATCGTCTCTCCCTCGGCCATCGTCACCGCCAGTTGGATGACATTTTCCAACTCACGAATGTTGCCTGGATAAGGGTGATCCAGCAGCGCGCGCATAGCCAACGGAGAAATCTTGTCGATGGTCTTGCCGTTCGCTTTGGCAAAACGATTGATGAACTGACGAAGCAAGAGGGCCAGGTCTCCCTCCCGCTCACGTAGCGGCGGTAAGACAATGCGAATCACATTGAGGCGGTAAAAAAGATCCTCGCGGAACCGCCCAGCGGCAACTTCTTTTTCGAGATCCTTATTGGTCGCCGCTAGAATCCGGACATCGACCCGGGTTCCTTTGCTCCCGCCTACAGGAACGACCTCGTGGTCTTGTAATATACGTAGGAGTTTGACCTGAAGCGGCAGCGGCAGCTCGCCGATCTCGTCGAGAAACAAAGTGCCACCGTCGGCTTGACGAAACAGGCCAGTCCGGTCACTCACCGCACCGGTGAAAGCGCCTTTAACGTGACCGAACAGCTCACTTTCCATGAGGGGCGCCGGAATGGCACCGCAATTGACCGGAACGAAAGGGCGAGCCGCGCGTGGCCCTTTCTCGTGGATCGCCCGCGCCACCAGTTCTTTCCCCGTGCCACTCTCACCAGTAATGAGTACAGTCGTGCTACACTCGGCCACCTTGGTGATGACCCGATACACCCTGCGCATGGCTTCGCTTCGTCCGATCAAACCGGCGAATGACTCAAGTTCTCCTGGTTCTTCTAAAAGAGCAACCCGCTCCAACTCCTCGGCTTCTCTCAAGCCCCGTTCCATCTCCTTCACGCTGGTGACATCCTGGATGTTATACAGCGCCCCAAAGCGATTGCCATACGTATCATTCAACGGAGACAGAGTGGCGCGTAAGGTCCGTTCGGAACTGCTTCCCGCTTGCCGGAAAGGAAATTCGGACGGGGTGTAGTTTGCCTGGTTGGGGTCTAGGGTAGGGAAGAGGGCACTGACAGGTTGTCCGGTTAACAGACTCGGCGTGGAGCCGACAATCTCTGCTAGCGGGCCATTCGCATATTCGATGACGCCGGTCGTGTCGGTCACCAGGATTCCCTTATCTAAGGTTCTAATCACACCCTGGTAAAGAGAGGCGAGACGATCTAAGGCAACATCGCGCTCGACCAGTAAGGCTTCAGCCTGCGAGAGCCGTTGCGTCAAGTGACTCCCAAGAAACGCGAGAATATAAAAAGAAGAGAGATTGACCGCCAGTTGCAAGGTGAGGTGGAGCCCGTGAGTATCGCTCACAGTCAGAAACGAGGGCGACATGAACCCTGTGGGCGGGAGAATGCTATAATACAATAAATCAATGGTCCCCCCGTACAGAGCGCAGCTAGAGAGGCCGCCACTAAGGCACCCTGGCGCTGCAGCAGGAAAGCGGCGTTCAAGATGGCCAAGTTGTAAAGGAGAGAAAAGGGGCTCTCGAGCCCGCCGGTAAGGAGAACGATGCCGGTGACGAACAGGGTATCGAACACGACCTGCAGGTACGAGAACAGCCTGAGGTTGCGTACCTGGGGGAGGAGCAGGCCAGATAGCAGGGAAATGAAGTAAATGCCCGCGATGGTGTACAACACGACTCGGCTGGACGAGGTATCAGTGCCGCCAGGCCAGTAGTAAGAGAGCCAGACAGTCGTACCTAATAAGCCCGTCGTGATCCCTACGCGCAGCAGCAGGAACCACTGCAGACGCCTTTGCAGGCCGCTTCCAGCTTCCAGCATAACCACTCCCTAGTTCATGACGGAGCCGAGCTTAAAGATCGGCAGATACATCGAGACCACCAGGCCGCCGATGACGACGCCGAGGAACACTATCACCAAGGGTTCCATTAAAGCAGTGAGATTCGTCACGGCGTTGTCTACCTCTTCGTCGTAAAAATCCGCAATCTTGAGGAGCATGGTATCAAGTGCGCCGATCGTCTCGCCGACATTGATCATTTGGCAAACCATGGAAGGAAATATCTGACTTTCCTCTAAAGGGGTGGAGAGAGTTTTGCCTTCGCTAATGCTCTGACGGGCATCGAGCACGGCCTGCTCGACTACCTTGTTGCCAGCCGTCCGGCCAGTGATGAGTAGGGCATCGAGCACTGGCACCCCAGACGCGAGCAGGGTGCTCAAAGTGCGGGTGAAACGGGCCACGGCGGACTTGCGGAAGAGATCACCGAAGATAGGCAGCTTGAGCAGCATGCCGTCGAGAGCAAGTCGCCCCTTCACCGTGCGAGAGCTGAAGCGCAGACCGAAAACGAGACTGAGTATCGCAGCGATAATGTACACGGCGTAATCAATGGTAAAGTTGCTGATATTGATGGCAATTTGCGTGGGTAGGGGTAACTCTTTGCCGAAACTCGCAAACATATCGGCGAAAACGGGAATGACATAGACGAGCAGGATGGCAGTGACTCCTATAGCGACGGTAACGATGCTGGCGGGGTAGATCATGGCCCCCTTGATTTTAGACTTGAGTTTCACGGCCTTTTCGATGTATTGGGCCAGACGGGTCAAAATGGTATCGAGGATTCCACCCGCTTCTCCGGCGGCGACCATATTGATGTATAACTCATCGAACGCCTTGGGATGTTT
>JACQEL010000383.1 GCA_016200595.1 Deltaproteobacteria bacterium | reverse complement strand
TTTAGACGGCGTAATATAATCGTCCGTCATACTCTTAGGGGTCGCAGTTTAAGGAGGGGTCGTGCCTGTTCCAGAAATTCCTGAATCTTTCAATGCCGCGTCGCGGTTCATTGATCGGCACGTCGCGGCGGGTCGGGCAGAGCGGCTCGCTCTCCGCTGGCAGGATCAAGCCATTACCTATGGCCAGCTTGCTGCCAATACGAACCGTGCCGGTAACGCGCTGCGTCGCTTAGGCGTGAGGCCGGAGGAACGGGTGCTGCTGGTGGCGTGGGACTCGCCTGAGTTCGTCTACAGCTTTTGGGGCGCGCTCAAGATCGGCGCGGTCCCGGTGCCAGTCAATACTTTCCTGCGCGCGGACGAATACGCCTATCTGCTCCAGGACAGCCGCGCGAGTGCGCTCATCGTTTCTGCCGAGCTCTGGCCGCTGGTGGAGCCGATAACCACACGTTGGTTGCGGCATATACTCGTCATAGGGAGAGAGGGCAGAAACGCGCTGTCGTTTGAGGCTCTGCTAGAGCCTGAATCTTCTGCGCTCGAGCCAGAGCCCACCCATCGCGATGACACTGCCTTCTGGCTGTACAGCTCCGGTTCGACTGGTACGCCCAAAGGTGTGATTCACCTCCATCGCGATCTCTTATACTGCGCCGAGACCTATGCGCGTGAAGTGCTCGCCCTCGGTCCGCACGATGTCACTTTGGCGGCGCCACGCTTGTTCTTTGCTTACGGACTCGGAGGGGGGATGTCTTTTGCCCTGGACGCTGGAGCGACTGCCATCCTGGTGTCCGAGCGGCCGACGCCGGAAAGCATGTTCACCGCCATCCAGCAGTATCGGCCGACGATTTTCTTTGGCGTCCCCACCCTTTATGCCGCCATGCTGCAGGTCAAAGAAGCCGAGCACATCTACGATCTCTCTAGCCTGCGTGTGTGCGTCTCCGCCGGGGAATCGCTGCCGGCCGAGTTATTCAAGCGTTGGCGTGAGCGGTTCGCGGTCGAGATTCTCGATGGCATCGGCACGACGGAAGCCTTGCATATCTTTCTTTCCAATCGGGCCGGTCAGGTCGTGCCTGGCAGTTCCGGGACTCCCGTGCCAGGCTACGAGATCCGGTTGGTTGATGAGCAGGGACGAGATGTCCCACAAGGGGAGATTGGCGACCTGCTGGTCAAGGGGGGCAGCCTCACCGCCGGCTATTGGCATAAGCTGGAAACCACCCGCAAGGCATTACAGGGCGAGTGGCTGCACACGGGCGACACCTACTACCAGGATGCCGAGGGCATATTCTGGTACTGTGGCCGCTCTGACGACATGCTCAAAGTCTCCGGTCAGTGGGTCTCTCCGGCTGAAGTCGAAGGAATACTATTTCAGCACCCGGCGGTCTTGGAAGCGGCAGTCGTAGGCTGGGAAGATGAGAACCGTTTGCTCAAGCCTAAAGCCTTTGTGGTACTCAAAGAGGGGTACGGACCGTCTGCGTCTCTGGCCGCAGAACTGCAGGCGTTTGTCAAAGCGCGCACGCTGCCTCACAAATACCCACGCTGGGTTGAGTTTATTGCCGAACTGCCCAAGACCGCGACTGGTAAAATTCAACGTTACAAACTGCGGGCCTTATAGGGAAAGAAACCATATGATGGGACAGCGGAAAAGCGCAAAGGGATTGGTGGTTCTCGGGGTTTGCCTGGGAATAGTCTGGTGGAACCACTGGGTGGCTTTTGCCCAAGAGGAACCCTCGCCAGAAGCACGGCGCAAGGCTGAGGCTGACGCGCACAGCATGGCCGCGGACGATTTCTATGACAAAGGGCAAGTCGACGAAGCGGTGAAGCAATGGCGTGAGGCTTTGCAGCTCGATCCGAGCCTGAGCAAGGTCCATCACGACCTTGGCCTCGCCTTGCGTGACCAAAACCGTCTGATCGAAGCGATTAGCGAATTACACGAAGCGGCGCGTCTTGATCCGCAAAATGCCTCCACTCAAGCTGATCTGGGTGATGCGCTACAAGAACGCGGCGATCGTGCCGGCGCGTTAGAGGCTTACCGTGCGGCCATCGCTTTAGTGCCAAACTCGGCGCCCCTCCATAGTAACCTCGGCTATCTGCTGGTGCAGAAAGGTGATCTTGAGGGCGCGATTGCCGAGTGGCGTGAAGCGGCGCGCCTCGATCCGCAGTATGCGCCGCCGCACGCCAATCTGGGAGAAGCCTTGGAAAGCAAGGGCGATGCTCAAGGGGCGATCGCCGCCTACGAAAAGTTCCTGAGTCTTGCTCCGGACGCGCCGAACGCCGCCGAGGTCCGCCAGCGCCTCAGCGCCCTGCAAGCCGCCCACAAATAATGAAGGAGAGTGCACTATGGCTCGTGTGAATCTGGTTCCGCGTGAACTCCTCGACTCCGAGTTAGGCGATACCCTCGCCGCCTTCGAGCGCGCTTGCCCGGACTTTAACCCGGCCGTCTTCCAGGCTCTGGGCCAGCATCCGGAGCTGAGTAAGGCATTCTACCGTTTCTATATTCCCGCGCGTCTGCACGGGCTGCTCGATAGCAGATTGAAGGAGTTGGTTCGTTTGAAGATCGCCGAGCTCAACCAGTGCCGTACCTGACAGCGCTCGCGCACTGCACAGGCTGTGCAGGAGGGAGTCAACGAGGAACTCGTCCAGGCCCTGGCTAATTTTGCTGACTCTTCGGTGTTCACGCACCGAGAACAACT
This sequence comes from Deltaproteobacteria bacterium, assembly GCA_016200595.1. Taxonomy (GTDB): domain Bacteria; phylum Desulfobacterota; class Binatia; order Bin18; family Bin18; genus JACQEL01. Next base: position 2,551 of record JACQEL010000383.1, on the reverse strand, counting down.
CGCTCTGAGTTTCGCCGAACGGATGGCCCTGCAGCCTCAACAGATCGATACTACCTTCTTTACTGACCTCCGGCGTGAATTCAGCGATGCGGAGATCATCGAACTCGGCCTGCTGACCGGCTTGTTTATCGGCTATGGCCGGCTCATTGCCGTGCTTGATTTAGAATCACCGTCAGTGCCTCCTGCAGAAGAGACGCTCTCCACCAAGACGCCTTTGTCCAGGTGAAAAATCTGATCCACGTACCGTTCAGCGCGTGGGTCATGGGTGACCATGATGATGGTCTTGTGAAACTCGTTCTTGAGTTGGCGCAGCAGCGCCAGGATGTCATCGGCATTCTTGGCGTCGAGATCGCCGGTCGGCTCGTCAGCCACGATCAACGCGGGATCGACGACGATCGCGCGGGCAATGGCCACGCGCTGTTGTTCCCCGCCGGATAATTGATTCGGGAGGTGGTTCTTGCGCTCGGCCAGACCGACGATGCTGAGCGCGAGCTCGGCATGTCTGCGACGTTCAGCTTTAGCCAGGCGGGTGAGGAGCAGCGGGACTTCTACATTTTCCATCGCGCTGAGTACCGGAATCAGATTGTAGAATTGGAAGACGAAGCCCACATGGGCTGCCCGCCAGGCCGCAAGCTGGTCCTCGCTGAGCCCACTGAGGACCTGTTCTCCGACTTGAATGGCTCCGGTGGAGGGTTGATCGAGCCCGGCGATCAGGTTGAGGAGGGTGGATTTGCCCGAACCCGAGGGGCCCATCAGCGCCACGAAGGTGCCATCGGCGATGCGGAGGCTGACATTTTCGAGCGCGTGCACTTCATCTGCGCCGCGACGATACAAGCGGGAAACTTGGTGGAGTTCGATCACGAGTCCTTCCTCCTACGCATACCGCTATGCGCGAGATTTATGTCGTCGTGGGCGTCTCAGCCGTTGCCCCCGCCATGGCAAACCGCGGTCTGAAGAGCGAGACCATCGAGGGGATAAAGACCAATGCCCCAATGACATGCAAAAAGAGGATCAGGGCGAGCAAGAGCGCCATCTCCGCCTGAAACTTCATGGGAAAGAAGAGCCAGAAGATAACACTAGCTGTGAGGGTGGTGCCGGTGAACAAGATCGCCCGTCCCGTGGTCATCAGCGCTTCTTCGATGGCCTGATCGAGGTCACGAAAACGCTCGTACTCCTCGGTGATGCGCGACAACACGTAGTAGCCGTAGTCGATGCCGATGCCGATGCCGATGGCCGCGACCGGCAGCGAGTTGATATTCATATCGATGTGGTTCCAGTACATGATCGCCTCCGTGAGCGGCTGCGCCACGATGGAAGGAATCATGACAATCAGCGCGCCTGCCAGAGAGCGGTAGGTGAGATAGCTGAGGAGGAAAACGGTCCCCAGGACCAGGTACAGGTTCACGCGGTAGGACCATTCGACCTCTTCGTTCACCGCCGCGAGAATGCCGATCAAACCGCCGGCCAGGCGAAAATCGATGCCCTCCACCGGATGAGCGGTAATATACTCCTTGGCTTGCTGCAAAGCGCCGGTGATGGTGTCGTGCGAGTAGTCCTTGAAATAGATGGTAATGGTCGCATTTTGCAGATCTTTGTCGACGAATCGTTCCAAGGTCCCGGCGCCATCCCCCATCAGCATCATGCCGATCAAGTTACCGATGTCGTGGGACTCCGAAGGCAGTACCGCCCATTTCGGCACCCCTTCCTCGAATCTGCGGTAGAGTTGGCGGAGGACATCGACGATGCTGGCACTGCCGCCGGCCATGGTATTTTGGCGCTCCAGGGTCCGCTGACAGCGTTCCAAGGCGTTCAGGGTCTCGAGTTGGCGAAAGACCCCGGGTGCACGCCCTTCGGCGATAATGACGAGCTGCGAGATGCCGGCGAAACGTTTCTCGATGATGCGATCATAGGCCACATTGTAGGGGTGATTGGCATAGAAGAGGGCTTTGCCAATCGAGACATCACCGATCTTGAGGTGTTGGGAGTAAAACAGGCCAACCAGCAGCGCGAGAGCAAAACCCGCCGCAGTCGCATAACGCGCATTGCCGTGACTGATGGTGACTAAGGCACGATTAATACTCGTATAGATCTGATCGGACAGACGCTGACCCGCCTTGGGATCGCGCCGCGGCGGATTGAGAAACGAGAGGATGATGGGGTGTAAGGTGACGACACTGATGGCGATGGTGAAGACCCAAAAACTCGAGATGATGGCAAGCTTTTGCACCGCGGCAATATGGGCCACCGCTAAACTCAAGATGGCCAGGCCGTCAGAGGCGATCGAGACTAAGGCGGGAGAGAACAGGCCCAGATAGGACCGGCGAATCGCTTCCGCTTTGTCCCCCAAGCGGAAGTACTCTTCGTGGTACCGTTCCATCGATTGTACCGAGTGCGACAGCGCACGAGCAGTGATTAAGAGGAATACCACGATCATCAGCAAGTCAATGGTGAATCCCATATAGCCGGCGAACCCGAGCGCCCACAGCGTACTGAGCGCGCCAGAGAACAAAGGAATCAGCACGCCTTGCACGGTGCGGAAGTAGAACCACAG
>JACQEL010000382.1 GCA_016200595.1 Deltaproteobacteria bacterium | reverse complement strand
ATGAGATGAGCAGCTTCGACAACTTGCCCATTGCCGCTCCAGACGGTCACTTGATCCCGCTCTCACAACTGGCGCGGGTAACGGTCGAGGTAGGTCCGGCGCAGGTGAGCCGCGAGGATATCCACCGCCGTATTGTGGTAGAAACGAATGTCCGTGGCCGTGACCTGGGCTCGTTTGTAGACGAGGCTCGGCAACGGATCGCGAAAGAAGTGTCTTTGCCGGCAGGGTATTACACCACCTGGGGCGGGCAGTTTGAGAATCTGGAGCGGGCCAGTCGTCAGCTGTTCCTCGTGGTCCCGCTGGCCCTCTTTCTCATCTTCGTATTGCTCTACACCACGTTCGGTGCAGTGACACCGGCGCTGCTCATTTACCTGAACGTGCCGCTAGCCGCGACCGGTGGAATCTTCGCCCTAGCCCTGCGTAGGATGCCCTTCTCAGTCTCAGCCGGGGTGGGATTCATCGCGCTGTTTGGCGTCGCCGTCTTGAACGGGGTAGTCCTGATGTCCTACGTTTTGCAGATGCGCCGGGAGGGACTCTCCGGTGAGGAGGCGGCGCGCCGGGGGGCAGAGATTCGGCTGCGGCCAGTGCTGATGACGGCACTGGTGGCGAGCTTAGGCTTTGTACCCATGGCACTCTCGACCTCTGCCGGTGCCGAAGTGCAGCGACCGCTGGCAACGGTGGTGATCGGGGGACTCATCACCTCGACCGCGCTCACACTGCTTGTGTTGCCGACTCTGTATGCATGGATCGAGGGGCGGAGGGAGGCCAAGGAAGATCATGAGCAGGGGGCAACGTGAGATGTTGTCTGATGTGTAACGAAAGGGGAGAAAAGAGGAAGGTGCAGTTATGAGACGGAAAGCCCTATACTTGGAATATTTCACCGTGAGCTGGAATGTGCTGGAAGGCGTGATCGCGATCACGGCAGGCATCCTTGCCGGCAGTATTGCACTCGTAGGTTTTGGGCTGGACAGCTACATCGAGGTAGCCTCCGGTGCTGTGCTCATTTGGAGATTGCGCAAACACGAGGATGAGGAGGAAGAAGAGAAGGCCGAAAAGCGGGCGATCCTTGTGGTCGGTATCACTTTTCTTGCCCTGGCGCTCTACGTAACCTATGAGTCCGCCAAAAAGCTGCTCCTTCAAGAGCCGCCGGCCGAGAGTCTCATCGGCGTTCTCTTGGCTGTTGTCTCTCTCATTGTGATGCCGATCCTGGCCTGGCAAAAGAAAAAGGTGGCGGTCCAGATTCACAGTCGAGCCCTGGCTGCTGATGCACTGGAGACATTGGCCTGCTCCTATCTCTCTTTCACCCTTCTTCTGGGTCTTGGACTCAATGCTGCCTTGGGTTGGTGGTGGGCAGATCCACTCGCCGCTCTTGCTATGGTGTTCTTCCTCGTACGCGAGGGGTGGGAGGCCATGCAGGAGGGCTGGTAACGCTTCATTGCATCATGCAACCAGGGCCCCTCATCCCCATCCGATTCGTCATTTCAATCATGCGCCCGAGGCCTTCTTCTCCCGGTCCCATCATCCCCATCATGCCACGTGCCATACCCAGCTCGGAAGTGGCCAGAGAATCGACATAAGCCACCAGTGCCCACTGTTCTTCTTCAGTCAGCACATCGTGATAAGAGGGCATGGGGGTACCATTCAGACCGGTACTGAGGGTGCGGTACAAATCTGTGGGAGAAGAGCCGCCTTTGAGAGGGCGGAGCGTCAGGTCCGCTGGACGAATTGGGTATCCCCAGGCGTCCCGAAGCTCCGAGGCTACAGGGCCATTCCCTCGTCCCTCGGAGCCGTGACACTGCACGCACCCAGCCTCCACGTATAACTGCCTACCCTGCGCTCGTTTCATGCGCAGATCAGCAGGAGGAGGCGGGAGCCGCACGGGCTCAGCAGGGTTTTCTTTCACAAACCGTGCAGAGAATCCTTTGAGGTACTGGATCACCGCCCAGCGATCACCTGCGGACAGGTGGGTTTGAGGGATCATGCCTGTACCACGGACACCCTCACTCAGGATACGGTAGAGGTCACGGTCCAGCGGCAGCGCCCCGGAGGGCGTGGAGCGGAACTTGAAGAGCCCCCTGGTGAAATCTCGCGGCTTGATCTGCAGACGCACGGCCCCCGGTCCCTGGCCATCCCCGCGTTCACCGTGACAGACGGCACACTGTGTGAGATAGAGGTATCGCCCCCGGGCAGGACCGTCGCCCTCAGCGGCCCAAAGTTTCCCCATCCCTCCGAAGAGCACGGAGACCGATAAGAACAACAGCGCCCGTTTCACTGCTTTTCCCCCCTGACCCGGCTGACGTCCTTTTTTGCGTACCGTTCCGGATCTTTGAGAAACGTCTCTTTGTCTTGCTGCGTGCAAAAGTAGTAGGTCTTACCGAGGTATTCCGTGGCGGGCGTCTGCTCCGTCACTGTCATCCGCCTGCCGTCGACCGGGCAGGTGAACTGCTCCCCAACCTTTTTTCTGCCTTCGGTCAGCGGCTGCATCAGCTCCTCTCGGCTCGTGTCCGCTAGGCCTTGCCTCCCGCTACTGCCTTCGCTTGCCTCCATGCCCATCACGCCGCCCATGCAGGAGCCAGATCCCCTCATCCCTCCCATCTCGTTTTGCTGAGAGGGCATGCCGGCTTTCACGACTGCGGCGGTGGAGGAACCAATCAACACGAGCAATATAATGACCAGGATTCTCCTGAACATACTTTTCTCCTCTTTGCGTCTACTGGTAAGTCCTGATTGTCGTGGCTCTGATGGGTGTCTTGGTGTCGCTGCAGTCCTGGCCCGCGAAGTGAGCGAGCTTCTTACCCCGGCGAACGGGTTACGGAGGCGAGGTGAGCCTCGCCCCGCGACGGTAGAGGTGATGGGTGAGCGAAGTGGCGCAACAGCAGTCTTGAGGTGCGTGCTCAACTGCTGGTAGTCAGCGCGTCATATGTGAGCAACCACCCGGGTTCATTTGCAACAGGTGTCATGCATATGTTGCCAGTGCCCCTGCATCCCGCCCATCTGCTGCTCCAGCATCTGACGCCTCTCGGCAGGGATGTCCGTGCTGCTTTCAATGGTTTTACGCATGGCAGCCATTTCTTTCTGCATCTCAGCGAGCTGAGTCTGGAGCTGCTCGACCTGGGCCGCGCTCGGGGCAGATTGTTGGGCTAGGGCCGGAGGGGGAAGGCTCAGAGTCAGGTCGTGACAAGTGCCAGGATTGTTGATCGCTGCTGAAACATGGTGTTCCTCCTCAGAGAATTTTAGAAAGAATCTTACGCAAAAAAAATACAAAAAAGAGGGGGGAGTAGACAGCAGAAAGACTGCTGACATTTCAGGTCCACAGTAGTTCCTCTTCCCAAAAGCGCGAAAAATTTCTTTCCTTTCTTGGCAAAGTTGAGAATACATAAGTATCATTCTCGCTGACGGTGATGGCTATGAGACGAGGTAAGGACATGATGTAATAGATCCACGCAGCGGTGGAATAGTGAGGGAAGGCCAACTCTATGAAGTTCAATTCTCATTTCGCACTTGGAATAGTGGCCATGATTACCTTGATGTCGACCCTGGTGATCGGAGCAGAAGAGGAAACACAAGCACATCAACGGCAGCACGAGGTGGCCCAGCGCGGGGCCGCCATCATGCCATTTGACCTCAGCCGCACGACCCACGTTTTTGACGATCAGGCCGATGGAGGTCTACAGACGGTCACCGCCAATGACCTGAGCGATACGGCGCAGATTTACCTCATCCGCGATCATCTCGCAGAGCTGGCGAATCGCTTTGCGCGTGGGAACTTTGCCGATCAGGCGTGGCTCCATGGCCTGGATATGCCTGGGTTGGCGGAACTCAGCGCGGACTACAAGAAGCTCAAGATCACGTATTACGTCCTGCCCAATGGCGCGAGTCTGAAACTTGCCAGCGACGATCCGGCGATGGTCACCGCTATTCACAAATATTTTTCGGCACAGCGTTCTGATCATGCCGCCCATGGAGAGATGATGCATCACCACTGAGGCGAACCCCGCCGGACGCCGGGTGGTACCATCCAAGTAAGGTGGTTTCCCTACTGCGGTGCGACGACCAAGTAAATCCCCAGCCCCAGCATTACCACCCCACTCAGCAGTTTGAGCCAGCGCCCTTCTTTTTCTTGGAGCCGACGTTGGCTGAGCGTGATCACGCCGATGGCCAACACCATCACATCGTCCAGCATATAGGCAAGGTTGTAGAGAAGCAGATACCCGTAGTACGTTCCGCGGTCTAACTGTCGCAAGGTAAGGATTCGCGTATATAAGGCCGGGAAGCCCGTCGTGCAAAGGAGTTCAACGAGCTGCACGAGACCAGCGAGAACCACGGCACCTACCAGAGCACCGGTCAGATTCTCGGCTTGCAGGATACGGCGGAGCTTAGCATACACTCCCGGTTTGGCTGCTGCGGGAATAGAAAGCGAAATCCCCTTCCCGAAAGCCCAGAAATCTTTGAGATTGATCGCGCCAGCTATACCGGCAATCACGCCCAAAATGACTTCCGAAACGCGGGAGAGGCCAATGAACAAAAACATATTCAACCAGGCCGCCATAAAAGCGAAATACGCGAGGCCCTCCACGGCCACGAAGGTGCCAGCGATCAACACCATCTTCAGCCGGTCTTTCAGGCTGGCCAGCATAGACAGCATAAGAATCAGCACCCACATCGAGCAGGGGTTGAACCCGTCCAGCAGACCGAGGATGAGAGTGAAGAGCGGCAGCCCAAATTGGTGGACCGTCAAACGATAACCCAGGAATGGGAGGACGATCGCTTCGCTATCCGCTGCCGTGTCGGAGTTTTCTTGTACGCACCCCTGACCCTCTTCTGGCAAGCACGCCTCAGCGGGAGTGCTCTGCTCTTGGATCGATGGTTGGGATTGGTTCAACAAGGCCCGGAGGCGCGCCCCGGTAGTGTCCGGACCCGCATAACCAATGAGGAGTTCCCCCTGCAAATAGAAGGCTGGTACTCCGGGGATTCCTACCCCTAGCTGAATGGCCAGCTCCTGCAAGCGCTTCAGTGCAGTGGGGTCCTTCCCGATATCATGTAGGACGATCTGCAGGTCGGGTCGTTCCCGGTGTACATCTGCCAAAAACTGCTTGGCGTCGTCGCAGTGGGGACAGCCTTCGCGAGAGAAGACCTCAAGAATGACCGCGGGCCGTAACGGCTCGGCTCGCGCCGCAGCCGCACCGGCAATCCACGCTGTGAGCAGTCCTAGAATGAGGGAGCGCCATGCGGAGAAGCGAGAGGCCTGATGGAATATCACGGGAGAAGCCGTGCTGGCTAATCACGAGGTTTCAACTCTACCGCGGTGTGATGGCGATACCGCCTGTAGCCTGTAGCCTGATTTTGCTAATCGCTCTCCTTGAGATACCGTGGCCAATAACTCTCCTCGATGCCGATCGTGCGAAAGATAAACCGAGTGCGTTCAGGAATATGCGCAAACGCGGCCATCACCGCAGGGTCCATCCCCAATTTCCCCACGACGAAAGTCTCGGCGTTTCTGCGGTTGGCGGAGAGTGCGGTGTCGAGTAGCGCCTCATTGTCCGCCACCATTTGCCGCTTGCGCCGGTCTTGCTCCTCCGGTGTACCGCTGTGCAGATAGTCGCGCATCGCCGGATAGAGAAACGTGAGATGACCAGCCTCTTCCTGAATCTCATTCGGCATCCACCGCACGAGCACCGGGTCCAAGGCAAACGGCTCTAGGATGTTGGTCTCTGCCGGGTAGGCTTCCGTGTGCAGTCCGATCGCCGCGAAGAATCCACCCAAGTCACGCCGCAAGATCGGATGGTACGTGGCCGCGATATTCTGGCGATAAGGAACATCGTCGATGCCGTTCCAATAATTCTCCCCGCTGAGTTTGCTGCCGCGGGTGATATAGCTGGCCGCGTGCTGCATGTCTTCATACGCCTGCTTGATCAGGCACGTGCGCCAGGCGGGCGGCATCTCATAGTGGGTGGCGGCGTATGAGCAACCCAGGACGATCATTTCCAGCTCGGCCAACCCGACCACGGCCAGGTAGCGGGCGAAATAGCGTTGCCGTTTCGCGTCCAAGCTCGCAAACGTCGGCCCCTGCAGCTTCACACGGTCCCGCGCAGACAGCCACTGCCGCTTCCAACTAGGGTCCACGTCGAGCACGCCAGGCGCATCATCGGGAATGGTGGGGAAGTGGGTTTCGCCGTATTCGATGTCGCGACGGATCAGTGGCGGAAGTGTGTCGATATCAAACATAGAGCCTCCCTCATTCTCTCCCCGGTTGCGCTTGAAGCTTGGCAACGGCGCTTTCCACCGTCGTCCCTTTGAAGAAGTTGGGGTTCATGTCCGTCCACAACTTCACAGGATTCACAAAGACGAACTCTCGAAAGTCTGCGTCCGTGATTTTCCCGTCTTCCACCAACTCATATGCTTCTTCCGTCACCTCTGTCATGTCCGGTACGTCCCAATGCCCAATGTCTGAGCTAAACACCGCTTGTAGCTTGGAGCCAAAGGGGTTGACAGTAGTGTTGAAAGCTGCAGCGTTCAGTGGATCATCAGCCTCGCAGCCGAAGTAAAAGTGCGGTACGAAGAGGTCCTTAATGTCCTCCGGCTTTTCAATCCCACATCGCCACCAATCGTCAATTGTCGCCGGGTCTTCTTTCGTCCCGGCCAGCATGCCGCCGCTCTTGGTCAACTGGTCGAGTTTGCCTTCCACCATCTTCCCCCCATAGCGGCGGTAGAGATCGAGCAACAGTTCCCCGTTCAAGTTGGCAGGATTGTAATTTTCCATGGCTTTGCCGTTGCGTTTCTCCCAGTGGCCAATCATGTCGGCGAACAGGCTGCACGCCCAGCCGACGCCACACTCCAGAAATCCGAAGCGTAACCTGGGGAAGCGCCGAGTCACGCCGCCAAAGAACAAGGCTTTACACAACGCCTCGCCCGCCGCAGCGAAGTGGCCGATGTGGTTGTACATGTAGTTCGAAATCGACGCGCGGCTGCCCCAGCCCATGCCGCCGGAGTGAAAGGTCGGGGCCACTCCCAGTTCCACACATTTCGCCCACACCGGGTCGTAGTCGTACTCACTGTCCAAACAGAAAGTGTCCAGCCAAAAGGCTTTACGGCCAGCCTCCGGAGAAATCCGCGCCGTCGCCGGGCTGGGCCGCCGTACGTGCCCAGCCATAACGATGGCTTTCAGTCCTAACGTCTTGACTGCGTACTCCAGCTCTTCAATCGCTTCCTGTGGCGTGTGCATGGGAATGGCTGCGGCGGGCGTCATGCGATCGGCCTGCTCACGAAAGATGTCAGCGTGAAAGGTGTTCAGTGCGCGGCAGCAGGCGCGGCGAAGTTCTTCGTCTTCCATATGGGGAAAGAACAACCCCGTAGTGGGATAAAGCACGGTGAAGTCGAGGCCCAGGTCATCCAACCGCTCGGAGAGCAGCTTGGGCAGCGTGGCCGTAGCGCGATCAAGTGTGTTTTTGGTGGGCAGCGCCCACCAGGGGGGACGGACAGTCCGGTGATCACGGCGCTCTTCAGGGGAGCGGCGATACCACCCTCCACTGCCGCGCCGCGAGAGGTAGCGCTCCAGTACCTTCGCACCAGCAACCTGTTTGACATAATCATGTAAAGCGGGTTCGAACTCGACCGTGTGTCCATCAGAATCGATCACCGGATGATTGAGCCGGGCGCGGACGGCGGCGGATTTGGATACGTGCGTCGATGTCATTGGTCTCCTCCTTGTTTTGCAGTGTCATCAGCGTTCTTCTCGACGATAATTCCCAGATTTCGCTACGGTCCGAGCCGGCGCTGAACTTTCGTTTGACGCCTCAGCCCTTCGGCAATCCCAACACCCGCTCGCCAATGATGTTGTGCTGAATCTCGCTAGTCCCGCCAGCAATGGTATACTGGCGCGCGCTCAACGCGCGGTTGAGCCAACGCGACGCGTCAGGAACTACCTCCGTCCCCTGGTCCAGGAGCGCATAGTTCCCCAGCATTTCCGTGGCAAAGAGCGCAATGCGCACCCCGAGTTCGGACCCGCACAGCTTGAGCATCGATCCTTCCGGTCCCGGCGGTTGTCCCTTGAGCTGGCGGGTGAGGTTGCGCTGCGCCGTGTATTTGAGCGCCTCACCCTCGATGGTGAACTGCGCCAGCTTCTGCCGCACCCAACTTTGTTCCCAGGCCGGCCGGCCCTCAATCATCACCTGCTTCGCCAGCGCCGCCAACCGCCGCACTTGTGCACTGTGACTGCCGCCGCCCGCAAAGCTGCGCTCAAACATCAACGTCGTGATCGCGACCTTCCACCCCTCGTTCTTAGGACCAAGCAGGTTCTCGCGCGGCACCCGAACCTCCTCAAAGAACACCTCGTTGAAATGCCGGTGTCCGTTCATCAGCACCAGCGGCCGCACCGTAATGCCCGGGGTTTTCATGTCCAGCAAGAAATAGCTAATGCCTTGGTGCTTGGGGGCATCAGGGTCGGTGCGCGCCAGCAGCACCATCCACTGCGCGAATTGCGCCCCGGAGGTCCACACCTTCTGCCCGTTGACGACGAAAGAATCCCCTAGATCGACGGCGCGCGTCTGCAAACCGGCGAGATCAGAACCTGCCCCGGGCTCAGAGTAACCCTGACACCAGATGTCGTCAGCATTGAGAATCCGCGGGAGAAAGCGCTGCTTTTGCGCCTCGGTTCCCCATTGCATAATCGTAGGCCCAGCCAGGCTGACGCCCATATAGCCAGGTAGCACCGGCGCGCGTGCTCGCCCGTATTCTTCGTTAAAAATGATCTGTTCCATGAGCGTGGCCCCACGTCCACCGTACGGCTGGGGCCAGGACAACCCCACCCAACCGGCGGCGTTGAGTTTCTTCTGCCAGACAACGCGCCGCTCAAAGGTCTCCCGGTCGCCAGCTACGCGCTCATCCATAGCGTCATCGACGCACAGGTCGGGCGTAAGGTTCGCCTCCAACCAGCGCCGTACTTCCTGGCGAAACGCTTCTTGCTCAGGGGTATAGACAAAATCCATAACGCCTCCGTCATGCGTCCATATAAGCTTCTCCCCACCTTGAAAAGCCGGGGGGGTGCAAGCTGCTCAACCCCGCAAACAACGGCGGTGGGGTGGCTGCCGCAGGCTCGAGTGCGTGCTGATGATGGTCCGCCCACGCTGACCTCCCAGAAAACAACACCATTAGAGACAGAACAGAGACCGAGCGCTTCATAACACTCCGCCATCGTGGCCGTTATGCTGACCGCCCTGCTGGCAGGGATGACGCCAAATTCCCGCTTGGGCAAGCAGCGGCACAACCTGTTCGCCAAAGCGGGCCATCTCTTCCCGCATGGGATGAAACTGTAACAGGACTGTGGTCACTCCGATGTCACGAAATTCCGTGAGCCGCTCAGCAATGTCCCGCGGCGTGCCGACCAACCCGGCGGCCGTTCCCCCGTTGGACCCAACATAGCCGTGGGCGTAGGCATAGGTGCGGATCATGACCACCTGGCGGTCGACCCCGGGAATCGCTTCTTCACAGCGCAACGCCTGCAACCGCGCGTGCTCAGCCTGCGCCTCCTCCCTGGTCTCCCGACAGATGACAAACGCACTGATGCCAAATTGCACTTCTCGCCCTTCTGCGGCCGCGAGCTGCCGGACCCGATCGACCAACGTTTTCGTTTCCGCCACGGGACGGCCGTTGATGAGATAAACGTCCGCCAACCTGGCCGCCAGACGTTGCGCCACATCGGACTCCCCGCCCAGATAAATCGTGGGATGCGGCTGGCGGACGGGCAACGGGGCCAGCGTTACATCGGAGAGCTGGTAGCAGCGACCAGCAAAGCTGAAGTGT